>JAYVOX010000578.1:0-4241 GCA_043757695.1 Schlesneria sp. | reverse complement strand
TTTGCGTGGCCGTGTCTTCGCTACAACAGAAGCACGGCCACG
This sequence comes from Schlesneria sp., assembly GCA_043757695.1. Lineage (GTDB taxonomy): Bacteria > Planctomycetota > Planctomycetia > Planctomycetales > Planctomycetaceae > Schlesneria. Next base: position 4,199 of record JAYVOX010000578.1, on the reverse strand, counting down.
CAAAGCCGTGACCGTGGCACCCCTAAAAATAAGCCTTTTCTTTCTGGATAGTCTCTAAGAGTTCTGGACCGTCGGCCACAATTCCCGAGGCGACGGCCCCGAAAGCAACCACCTCACCCACGTCGCCTCCTGAACAAAGAAACAAGCCGCCCGACATCACTCGGATGCCGGGCGGCTCTTGTTGCGCGAGGTGGCCCCAAAGAACTGTTCAGATGCCGCGCGGCGATTGTCCGCGAACTTACTGAGGGCGTTCGATCATGCCGCCCAATCCGCGCACAGCAATTCGGCCTGCATGAGCACGGTCTTGACCGCTTCGTCCTGCAAATCCGGCGGGTAGCCGTATTTGTTGAGGATGCGTTTCACCATCACGCGAATTTTGGCTCGGGCGTGTTCGCGGAGCGTCCAGTCAATGGTCACGCTCTTTCGCACTTGGGTGATGAGTTCCGCTGCGATCACCTTCAGCTTGTCGTCGCCCATCGCCTGCACGGCGGATTCGTTGGCGGCGAGGGCGTCGTAGAAGGCGATCTCGTCGTCGGTCAGACCGAGTTCTTCGCCGCGCTTGCCAGCGGCATCCATTTCTTTGGCGAGCTGGATGAGTTCGTCGATGACTTCGTGAGTGGCGATCGCTCGATTGTGGTAGGCGTTGAGCGTCTTCTTGAGCTTCTCCGAGAAGAGCTGTGATTGCACGAGGTTTCGTTTGGAACGGACCTTGATTTCATCCTTGAGCAGTTTTTCCAGTAGTTCGGCGGCGACGTTCTTGTGCTTCAGGCCGCGGACTTCGGCGAGAAATGTCTCGTCCAGAATGCCGATGTTCGGCGTCTTCAAGCCCGCTGCGGCGAACACGTCGATCACTTGCCCATCGGTGGTGATCGCCTTGGAGACAAGCTGCTGCACGGCGGCGTCGAGTTGTTCCGGCGTCTTTCGGCTCCCCGTGATTTGCTTCGTCAGCGCCGCTTGCAGAGCTTGGAAGAACGAGATGTCGTCGCGGATCGCCTTCGCTTCGTCGCTGGCCGCAGATAACGCAAAGGCGTGTGAGACTTCTGTCACGACTTGCACGAAGCGTTTCTTGCCGTCGTCCTGTTCGAGGATGTGTTGCTGTCCTGCGGGGATTAGGTCGAGGCGTTCTGATGGCTTGCCGGTGGTCCATTTCGACCAGTCCAACCCGTGCAGCATGTCGCGGGTGATGTTGTACTTTTCCAAGAGGACCGCGATGGCCTGCTGCGTATCGAAGGTTGGGTTCCCTTGGCCGCCGCTCGCCGTGTAGGTCGCGATGGCTTTCTTGAGTTGATCGGCCAGACCCAAGTAATGGCAATGATATACTTGACGCACCGAAGCTACGGGGATACAATTCGGCAGTCACGATCAATCACCGCGAGGCCGAATCATGGGCGACTCCCCGAAGACTCTGATCGAAGCCGTCAAATACTTCGCCGACGTTGATGCCTGCAATGACTACATGAAACAGGTCAAGTGGCCAGATGGCAAGATCGTCTGCCCGAACTGCCAGTCCGACCGCATTGGTGAAATCAGGACGCGGCGGCTGCTGCGGTGCAAGGACTGCCGCAAACAGTTAAGCTACAAGGTCGGGACGATCTTTGAAGATTCGGCCCTCGGTCTGGACAAGTGGTTTGTGGCTGTTTGGTGCGTCACGAACTGCAAGAACGGCATCAGTAGCCACGAACTGGCGCGCGACCTTGGTATCACTCAGAAGTCCGCTTGGCACATGCTTCACCGCATTCGATTGGCCATGCAAGAGGGCACGCTGATGAAGATGTCCGGCAAATGCGAGACGGACGAAACGTTCGTTGGCGGCAAGGCCAAGAACATGCACAAGTTTCCACGTGAGCGAAAGATCAAGGGTCGCGGCGCAGTCGGCAAGACGATTGTCCAAGGCATCCTGAATCGTGGCGGGCGTGTCGTCGCCGATGTCGTCAATAACACCAAGCGCAAGACACTACAGCCGAACGTCCGCTCTATGGTTGAACCGGGATCGACAGTGTATTCGGACGCCCTCAAGTCCTACGAAGGCTTGTCGAGCGACTACATCCACGAGACTGTTGACCATGCTCGCGAGTACGTTCGCGGTGATGTTCACACGAACGGAATGGAAAACTTCTGGTCTCTACTCAAGCGTGGGATCAACGGCACTTGCATCAGCGTGATGCCGTGGCAGTTGTTCCGGTACGTTGATGAGCAAGTCTTCCGGTTCAACGAACGCCGGAAGACGGATCGTCAGCGGTTCGACGAAGTGATGCAGCGAGTGATCGGTCGCCGTTTGCAATACGCGGAACTCACGACCTGAAGAGATCAGACGGCTTGTTGCAGAAGCCGCTTTAGGCTTTTGGCTGCTGTCGCGTCTGAATCCACGTCGATAGTTTCGCATTCGTTACCGAACTGCAACACGGCCTTCTCGGCCATTTCGGACGATATGTCCGAGCGGCGAAACAAGACCCTCACGGAGTCTGATTTGATAACCGTGGGCTTGTAGAGCAGTGAATGGAGTTTCAGCAGAGAACTGGTGATGCTTTCTTCCTTGTTGAGATGAACTCTCTGAAACAACGCATTCGGGTGTCCGTTGCCAAAGCCGTAGCTGAAGTGGACTGGTTGCGTTACCCCGAATAGGTCAACGTCTACGGGGTAGTGCGTCCGAAAATCCTCCCTGAGAGAAATCCCAGCCTCCTGCAATAGAGCTTGGCATTTGTGAGCAAATCCACGTGCGTCTTGCTTGGGAGTGGGTTCGGCTTTCGTGGCAACAAACTCTCGGTAGATGAAGTCGGTAGCCAAGCTGATTTCCTTCTTGCGGAGCGGCTGCATAAGTTCTCCAGCATCGGACAAGATGTAGTTTCCGCGTTGTGTCGTCAGCAAGGCCTCCAGACACGCGATGTCCTTCTTTGGGACCGGATATCCACGGCGAGGCTCTATGGACTCCGCTGCCACCGCTTCGGTCCAGAAATTCACCCACCTCCGGTAGACAGGCAGATCGTTGACATACACGGCAGCTTCGCGATCAGGGAGAAACCTAGCGCGCATGTCACCCTTCGACCAAAGCACTACCCCGATATTACGAGGCTCCATGCGGTCCAAATCCGGCGCGTATTTCGCCACAAGAAATCGCGGCGTCACATGAATAGATTTTGCCATTTTTTCACCATTGGAAAACGGTCGCGGTGCTTGCCTATTAGGCTCCCAATCCCGGCCCGTCGGTTCGTCAACCATTTCACGATGGAATTGTATTCCGACTCAGTCAAGGGCATCCGGCGTACTTCGCGGCAAATCGACTCGATGAACCACTCCGGGATGTCCCATATCCGCTGAACCCAAAGGAACAGAAGGTCTTCGTCGTCGATCAGTTTTATCAAGCAGTGCCGTTCTCCATCAGAACGAGATAACGGCGTGATCCCAAGGCGATCTACTCTCGACAGCAGTTCCTTCTCTCCCTCTTTTGGGTAGCAGTAGAAAAGAGATCGCTCGTGGTCGATCAGGCGTACAAGTGTTGGGGAGTCAGGATTGTTGACTTTGATGTTCCATTTGCCTCTGTCGCGGTTGGCAATCAGTATGTCGAACATCACTATCCCGGCACACAGTTCAGGGAACGTCTCGTAGAGAATGACTGGCTTGATGTCGTCCGGCGTCGCGTCGATCTCAAAACTCTGGGAGGCGAACATGACGGTGGCCGAACTCTTCTTGCGTAACAGTGAGCATGGCGGCACTGGCAATCGCAGAAAATGGCCGATTTTTGCTGCGATCCACTCGTTTGCAATCAGATACGATGAGTTGTTGTTCTTGCACTTGCCGATGGCGTCGGACTTTACCTTCCATGTGTGATCTGAGTTCGCGTTGTCGCCTTCCCCCTTGTATCGCCTTCGTGAGCAGTATGGGTAGAATGGTGGGGTAGTGTCCACGGAACGACTCGCGTTGAGCTAAAGCGGCGCATCTCGCTTTGGTCATCGTCGGGATTCCTCGCAAACTGGATTGCAGAATGAAAAAGACTCAGAAACAGCAAGGTCAGCACAAGTTCACCGATCTACCCGAATTCAATGAAGCAATCCGAAAGTTGATTCAAGTTCCCAAAGAGGATGTCGAGAAGCTGGAGAAAGCTTCTCGAACGCCACATCTGACAGATGAGAGGGAGTGAACTCGTCCGCGAAAATTTGTTACAAGGCCATCGCTGGCTCTAGTGAGTCTAGTATATTGTCGCC
>JAYVOX010000577.1:0-16088 GCA_043757695.1 Schlesneria sp. | reverse complement strand
AGCCATCCTCGGCACGATCTCGGTGAACTGAACGCCCGAGACGGCCGTATCGATGACGCCGTACTCGCCCTTCACACTGATCGGAGCCTGTGGCTTGGGATCGAACGTGTCGTGATGACTCGTCCCGCCTTGAGTCCAGATCAGGATGCAGTTCACGTCGGAACCACCCTTCGCGCCGTGACCATGTCCCTTGGACTTGGCCAGAGCCTGTCGAGCCAGAACGTTCGGAAGGCTCACACCCAACCCCGCCAACGCGCCGACTTGCAGGAAGCTGCGGCGAGAGACACCTTCACACGTGCGCACAGTGCCGGGAAAGAGGTTCAGCATGGTGGGTTCCTCAAGGTGGGAGGTCTTGGCGGGTGTTTCGACTTGGAGGATGGGCACTCCTGCCCGTCTTGTCTTCGCGTTGAAAGCCGGACGGGCAGGAGTGCCCATCCTACGAGGTCATGTTTGGCAGGTTCGGTTTGGCGGGGAATGCCGGTGGGGTAGTCGGGCAGGATTCTACGGGGATCGGCTGGCACCGATCAAGACAGTCTGTTGTGATAATTGCATCGGCCCGGTCGATGAGACATCATGACCCCCATCGACGAGGCTGATTCAATCGGCTCGTCCTCCCGCCCCGCCGCCCACTGAGGCCCCGCCCATGCTCAGCTCAATCGATTCGATTCTTCGGTGCGTTCTCCAAGCGGACGCTTCATGTAGGATGGGCACTCTTGCCCGTCTTTTTTGTTGCGCGCGTGAAGAAGACGGGCAAGAGTGCCCATCTTGCAGATCGCAGACATGTCGTTTTCAACCAGTATTTGTGCCGGTCCTTCTTGTCGCGCTGAGCGTGTTTACTCGCACTTCACTTGCCGAACCGTTCGTCGTCACACCGGAAGCCGTCTCGCTGAAGGGGAACTTTGCTCAGACGCAGCTTCTCGTCACGGCGGTTGTCTCGGATCGCCCGGCCGGATACGCCGAAGACTTTACGCCGCGTGCGACGTTTGCCTCGTCGAATGAGGCCGTCGTCACAGTCTCGCCGACCGGCAGACTCGTGCCGCGCGCGGATGGCTCGGCGGAGATCACGGTCACGGTGGGAGGCGAATCAAAGAGGTTGGCCGTGACCGTGGCAAATGTCGTTGTGGAACCGGCCATCGATTATCTCGATCAGGTTCGCCCCGTCTTGTGGAAGGCGGGCTGCAACATGGGAGCGTGCCATGCGGCTCAGTACGGGCAGGGTGGCTTCAAGCTATCGGTCTTCGGATTCGATCCGGCCGCCGACCGCAACGCGATGGCGCGAGACAGCCAGGCCCGGCGTATCAACCTGCTCGATCCGACTCAAAGCCTCATCTTGCAGAAGCCGACGATGCAGGTGCCTCACGGCGGCGGCCGACGGTTGGACGCCGGTTCGCGCGACTATGAACTGCTCGCCGCGTGGATTCGCGGCGGCGCGGTGGCTCCTGCGACCGAGCGAGTGATCTCGAAGTTGATCGTCACACCGGCTCAACGAATTGGAGATGCCGGTCTCAAGCAGCAGCTTCGCGTGGAAGCTGTTTACGCCGACGGCGAGACGCGCGACGTGACCGCGTGGGCCAAGTTCGACTCGATGGACGAGGGCCTGGTCGCCGTGACGCGCGAGGGACTGTGTACCGTCGCCGGACGCGGGCAGGCTCCCGTCATGGTCCGCTTCGAGGGTCAGGCCGACATCTGCATGTTCGTCATCCCGTTCGGACCGCCCGCGCCACTGATCGGCTGGACGAACAACAACGTCATCGACGAACTGGCCGCGACGAAGTTCAAGGAACTCGGGATCGAACCGTCTCGGCTCTGCGATGACGCCACGTTTTTGAGACGCATCTTCCTCGACGCCACCGGCACGCTGCCGACTCGCGAGGAGATCGACGAATTCCTTGCGTGGACTCCTCCGAACCTCCCTCCCCTCGATGGGGAGGGCCGGGGAGGGGTGACGACGAGCGATGCAGCGTCCCGACTCAAGTCTCCCCCCTCCCCAACCCTCCCCGCCGAGGGGAGGGAGAAAATCGAGGGGAGGGAGAAAGGCGGGCGATCCGAACGCGAGATGGCCACATTCACAAAACGGACACTCTGGATCGACCGCGTCCTCGGGCTGACCGACTCGCCGAAGAAGGGTCTCTACAACGAACGGTATGCCGCCTACTGGACACTCAAGTGGTCGGACCTGATCCGCAACAACAGCCGCGATCTGCAAGACACCGGCATGTGGGCGCTGCACAACTGGATCAAGGGTGCCTTCCGCGAGAACCTGTCGTTCGACAAGTTCGTCTCACAGCTTGTGCAGGGGAAGGGATCGAGTTTCTCGAACGGCCCGGCCAACTACTTCATGGTCAACAACACGCCGAGCGAGCTGGCGGAATCGACCTCGCAACTGTTCCTCGGCACGAGGCTCACGTGCGCACAGTGCCATCATCATCCGTTCGAGAAGTACAGCCAGGACGACTACTACAGCTTCGCCGCGTTCTTCGCGCGGACGGGCCTCAAGACCAGTCAGGAGTTCGGTCTGTTCGGTGGCGAGCGAGTCGTTGTCATCAAGACGGGCGGCGACGTGAGGCAGCCTCGCACGGGGAAGGTCATGCCGCCGAAGCCGCTCGATGGGGAGCCGGTCGATCATCCGCTCGACCGCCGCATCGCGTTGGCTCAGTGGATGACGGCCCCGACCAACGGAGCCTTCGCCCGCGCGACTGTGAACAGGTACGTGAGCCATCTCCTCGGCCGCGGACTCGTCGATCCCGTCGATGACATGCGCGCCACCAATCCGCCGACGAACCCCGCGATGCTGCAAACGCTGTCGGACGACTTCGTGAAGAGTGGCTTCAACCTGAAACAAATGATCCGCACGATCATGGTCTCGCGGCTGTACCAGCTCGATTCGCAACCGACTGCGCAGAACGTGGCCGACCGCCGGTTCTACAGCCACTTCGAGGTGAAGCGTCTCACCGCCGAACCGCTGCTTGACGCGATCGACCACGCCGCCGGAACCCAAACCAAATTCAAGGACCTCCCGCTCGGCACGCGCGCCATCGAGATGCCCGATGCCGAGTACCCCGACTACTTCCTGAACACGTTCGCCAAGCCGCGCCGGACCAGCGTCTGCGAGTGCGAACGCTCGCCGGACGCGAACCTCGCGCAGGCCCTGCACACGCTGAACGGCGAGATCCTCACGACAAAGATCGCCGCCAAGACCGGCCGCATCGAGAAGCTGCTTACCGAGAAGAAGACTCACCCCGAGATCGTCACCGACCTCTACCTCGCCACCCTCTGCCGAGAACCCTCCGCCCAAGAACTGGCTGCATCCGCAACGCTGCTTACCGAGTACACCACTCCGCGTGAATGCTACGAAGACCTGCTCTGGGCGCTGATCAACTCGAAGGCGTTCCTGTTCGTGAAGTGACGATCCAAACCAATCACCGGAGGAGGGGCACTCCTGCCCGTCCAGCGTTTGCAAACAGGACATCGAGAATCGAAGACTCGACGGGCAAGAGTGCCCATCCTCCATTTCACGATCTTGACCTTCAATGAGTTCCTGGCCGCGTGAAGTCGATACAATCCGCTGCCAATCCCCTTCTCTGTGAGTTCCATTCATGTCTGTTGCGTTTGACGAACCTCCCACGCTGGCCAGTTTGCTGCACGATTTGGGGGGCATCAGCCCGCAGCGCGTCCGCCTGCGTCCCGCTCCCGGTCGAGCGACGGAGAAGGATGTCCTCCGAATCGAGGCCAAGGAAGATCGACTCTATGAACTCATTGATGGCGTGCTGGTGGAGAAAGTCATGGGTGCGAAAGAGTCCTTGCTGGCCTGCACCCTGATTCATTGGCTCAAAAACTATCTTGACCGCGACCCTCTGGGCGTCGTCCTCGGCGAAGCGGGAATGTTGCAACTTCGGCCGCGATTGATTCGCATCCCGGACGTGTCGTTCATTTCGTGGGATCAGATGCCGAGCGGTGAGTTCCCGTCCAAACCGGTGCCGAATCTGTATCCCGATCTCGCGGTGGAAGTTCTCAGCCCGAGCAACTCGGCGGCGGAAATGACGCTCAAGATCGCCGATTACTTTGAAGCCGGTAGCCGACTGGTCTGGCTCATTGATCCCGAGACGAAGACCGTCGAAGTCTACACGGCTCCCGGAGAATGCCGCCGGTTGAAAGCGTCACAGTCGCTCGACGGTGGCGAAGTTCTGCCGGGCTTCAAGCTACCGCTGAAAGAACTCTTCAACACCAAGCGCCGACGCTGAGTTGTCACGGGGAGTTTGATCGAAGACTCCAACAAGGCTTCGCCTCAGAACTGAGGAGAACGCTGATCGACACGAATCGTCACTCATGTTTCTGTTCTGGATCAGTGAGGATTAGCGAAGATCCGTGTTCCAAGAAATCTTCCACCTCAGTTGGACTCACCGGCAACGCATTTTGAACACGAAGGTGTCCGTTCCACAGTTTCGCGACCGGCAATGCTTCGCCCCTCGCTTCAAGGATTCCCTCTAATGACCATCAGTCTTGCCGTCCCCATTCTGCAATGAAACGCTCAACCGCCTCGTCCGTTATCTCGCCGAAATAGCCGTCGAGATACGACGTGCAAACGTCCCACCCCTGCTCCACCAACCGCCGCGCACCGATCATCTGCGTCGCATCGACCAGCCGAGTCTGCTGCGGTGGTTCGAGCAACGTCACAAACACGCGTTCACTCCACACATTGCCAGCAACGGTTGAGTGACACGTCCTGAGGCTCTGCGAAGGGCGTGGATCAGGATCGGCGCATCAATCACTGGCGGCATCAATCTTTCCTCGTTCCCAAGCTCCAGCTTTCCTCGTTCCCAAGCTCCAGCTTGGGAACGCTCGATTTTGAAGCTCCAGCTTCGCGGATGAGGAATTCGCGGTCGAGGGGTTGTTATACCTCGCGCGGCCATGAGTGACATGTTTTAAGCGAGCCGTGTGCCGTGAGGCCACGGGTTTCCTGCGGCGATCAAGAACCCGCAGCCTGACGGCATGCGGCTCGCCAGTGTCTCAGCTTTGGCCGCGCGAGGTCTATTTCAAACCTTGTGACTCGCCAAGCTGGAGCTTGGGGGCGTGCGTTCCCAAGCCGGAGCTTGGGAACGAGACTGAAATCTCGTTGTCGCGGTCTGGAACCCGGGCGTTGTGGACTGGAACCTCACGAGCGAGGTCAGAAACCTCGCTCGTGAGGTCTCAGACCTCGGCAGATGGGGTCCAGACACCTCGCGCGCGAGGTCGGGAACCGCAAGGTCGGGGTGCGGAACCTCGCCGTCGTGGTTTTTGACCTCGCGATCGGGGCCTCAGACCGCGCGGTCGCGGTCGGGAACCTCAGCGTCGAGGTGTGGCACCACACGGCTGGGGTTCCCGACCTTGCGGGCGAGGCTTCACACCGCGTCGGGCCGATGTTTCCCGGCAGTTACGGGGTGTTGGGACTCGGTGGCGAGGTCGGTGGTGCGGCAGGTGTGGTCCGGCGAGCGAACCGCGTGGCCAGTTCCTTCACAAACTGGTCCAGCCCGAACGACGGCGGGGCGTTCTTGACGAACTGATAGATCGCGCGGGCGTCGAGATACGCCTCGCCCCCCGCGCGTGAACCGTGTCGCTGAGCAACTCCGATAGTTGGCCGAGTGCCAGCGAGATCGGCAGCAGCGTGTCGAACAGGTCGAGGTCGCGCTGTGCGGCGGTGACATCAAACGACCGGGGGAGAAAGTCGGGCGTGAGTTTCGCCCCTTCGATCGCCTTGGCCACGAACCCGCGACTCGCGTCTCCCAGCGCGGGCAGACTCCGCTTGTCATCGACGCTCAAGTCAATCAGAAACGGCAGCTTCGCCCGAATCGTTTGAATCGCCGCCAGCACTGCCTCAGCATCCGCCCCCGTCAACACCGCATCCACCCGATTGTCCGACATGTATTTGGCCTTTCAAGTAAGGAACGTTCGGTCACTCTCGAAACGAAAACAACGAATCCCTGCGTTCCAACGCACGTCAACCGTCGAACGAAAAGTGCAAACGTGTGGCTGGGGGCGGCGCTTCGCCGCCCCCAGTTGTCATCGCGATGGTCTTGCAACTCCTCGCACGGCTGGGGGCGAGTGAAGCACTGGACCCCAGCCACACAGCACGACTTGGCTCAGAGTTTTCCCATTTGTCAGACCCAGCCACCCCGCCCTGCCTCAATCCTTGGCGCTTGCTTCGGACTCAATCCGTTTCATCAACCTTGTCGCCCGGGCGCGAACCTCGTGGTTTTCATGTTCCAGCAAGTTTCGGAGGGCTGGCAGGGCATCGGTGCCGATCTCTACCAAGGAGTCCTCAATCGTTGTTTGGATGCCACTGTCGCTGTCTGCAAACCGATTGATGAGGATCGGAACAGCTCTATTGATCTCGCTCTGAGTTCTCACATTATAAAATTGGACGAGTCCGCGCACTGCTGCTTCTCGTATCTTGGGGTTCTGACTTTCAAGGAGGTCCGCGAGGAAATCGATCGACGACGGGCCAATATAATAACGGGCCGTTACCGCCAAGATCGCCAAGTCTAAATCGCCGTCTCCGAGAACGCGCGACAGTTCCGGCAACGCGGCCAGTCCGAACGCCCCGATCGTGCGGGCTACCGCACCAATCGTGAGGGGTGCCTCGCCGTGCAACCTCAGATCGTTTTTGAACGCTTTGACGAGTTCCGGCATGGTGAGTGTCGCGTTGGGATCGATTCTCGCGAGTGCCTTCGCCATGCTCTCTTGCTCGTGCTCGGTACTGGCCCACAAGGCGCGAACAATGTCGGGAACCGTTTCGCGAGCCGCCCAACCCATCTCGCCCAGCAATTCGGCCGCGTAGGCCCGCATTCCCAGCGCTTCATTTGTGAGGCCCTCCAAATGGACGGCAATCACGTCGCGCCGACGAGCGATCTCCACAACACACCCGCCGCTTTCTGGCGGATGAACGGCTTCTCGTCCGTGGTGAGCAGGACGGTCAGCGCCGGTGCCGCCGTCGGAGCTCCGACACCAATCTCCGCCAACGCCGCCAACGCGAGGGACCGAATCTCCCAATCTGCCGCCGTCAGTTGCTGAACCAGCGTTGGAACGGCAGCGGGATGTCGGCCAATCTTCCACAGGGCACTGGCGGCGAAGATCTGCGTTCGGGGATTCTCGTCTTTCAATGTTTCTAGGAGCGCGGGCACGGCCGCACTGGCTGCAGGACCAATATCACCGAGTGCAATCGCCGACCACGCTGGTACGGTTCGCTCGTATGCGGCACCCGCACCATCCGCACCGAGCCTCTTCAATTCTGTGATGGCTGTCAAATAGTCTCGATAGTCGGGGCGCAGCGCTCGCACCAATGACGGAACGGGATCAATGCCCCGGCGAATCCAAGGCCCGGTCATCATGCAGGCGGAACCATGAGCGCCAAAGGAGTCCAGAGACGGCTGGCCGATTTTCAGTGGGTGCTCATCCAATCGCGCCGATTCAGCGGTTCCTGATTTGAACCGATATTCGATCACGAGGTTCAAGAGGCAGTTGTTGCCCACTACACTGTGAATGCGACCGTCCGCAACCAAGACACCCTTGTCAAAGTTTGAGGAGACATGGAAGTCTCGACCCGCTTCCACAACGAATTCCTGCCGACACCCACAGTACTTATAAGAGAGGACGAGCGGCTGGCCAGACAACGGGGACGATGATACTGGCGTACGAGAGCAGATTCCCGCTCCAGCCAATAACACCATCCCAACGCAGGCCGCCAGAACGAGAAGCCCCGCCTCGCCCTTCTCACGCATCAAGATTAAAGGCCTTGTCACGGGTTTTGCGGCCATGAAATGGCGATCCTCCCTATCCCCCAATTTTCGCCCCAAAGACGCGGCGGGTGGCCGGGTCTGGAGCGGCGCTTCGCGAAGCGCCGGAGGTTGGTCACTCGAACAACCGGGGCTTTGCCCAAAGCGGCTCCAACCCCGGCCACCCTGCCCATGCAAAGAGATCACTTTATATTAAAATTTACTGGCTGACTGTTAGCCTCCTTGCCTTCGATAATATTGTTATTCGATGTTAAAACATTAACAGATGCTACAGCCAAGTAATGCCATTCATTCAATGAATAACACTCGGTAGCATATATTCTCCACGTCCATGATTCTGACGGGGCGACGACTTTAACTGGACCAGATGTCTCGTGGTCGCCAATCGACAAAAGCAAGCTGCTGCCATACTCACTTCTTTTGCATGGCGTACCATTCTTGAAAATAAAAATACCAACCTGACTTAAATCGCCGCGACCAAGCATTACAATTCTGGATGTAGAATTGTTTTTTAACTTTATTTCAATTTCCGGTGACATCTCGTCTTGCATCTTTGTCGTAATTTGAATTTCATCCAGAACCGTTGGCACTGGCATACATAGCCATCCACTTGTTGAAACATCACTCAACTCTTTTGACGACTGCCGAGGCAACAACAGCCACCAACACAAAAGCAGCGTCGCCGCAGTAGTGACCAGCCCGTAGGCAATCGGCAATCGTGATCTGAGGCATTGGCACATATATATCTCACATAATGTTTAGTTAATCGCAAGATGGCGGACACTCAATTGTATCTCTTGTCGCATTTTCAGGAAAACGTTGTGTCCAAGTTGGGTTACTCGGATACGAACTCCAAGCTTGCAACAGAGTGTTCTCACTGACAACATTCCATTGTCGGCTTGGTCGAGTTCGTTTAGCGCAAAACTCAAATCCCCACGTCACGGACTTGACTGCAACCCAGATTGAGTCGGCGCCCGCAGGCTTGTACATGATGTACATGTGATAAGTCTCGTCGCGATTCATTTGTGAAAACGTGTTTGTATTATGAGTTGATGAAGGCGTGTCGTCGGTGCCTCGCTGCCTATTACTTACGGCCCCCCAAGGACCGTCATAAGGGAACGACCTGTCGAGAACGCCGACTGTTGAGCAATGAAGCCAGTCGCAATCCCCGGTCACCGCATTTGTACGAATAATATATTGATTTATGATTTGCACATACTGCCAGTGACCATCAGCGAATACTGCATGGTCGGTTACGGTCGCCCGAAATGATATTCCGATTTCATCTTCGTTTCCCCTAAGCAACGCAACAGAATATACGATTCCTGGTCGTGGAATCGGAACCCCAATCTTTGTTGGCCATGTTGTCGTTACAGTTGGCGCCACAACGACAAGCGATATGCTTTTTTGGCAGGATGTTGCTTTGCCGTCTTTCGTTAGTGTGAAATTCACTGTGGCTGAATAAGTACTAGGCTGTACCCAATAAAAAACAATTGTAGCTTGAGCAAGGTCTGTGCTATCAAGAAACGTGAGTACACCTGCGTCAATAATTGCAGTATAGATTGTAACATATTGACCGGGAACAGACCAGACAATATTGGAAACGTCACCTGCAGTACAAGAGATGGTGAGCGACACTTGTTTTCCGATCACCAGTGAGCCGGTTCCAGCAGGTGCATTGCGAGTTATCGAGCAAGCGTCACACGGTGGCGGACTCGGACTCGGACTCGGCTCGGACTCGGGCTGGGGCTGGGGCTGGGGCTGGGGCTGGGGCTGGGGCTGGGTGAAGGACTGCCACTCGGTTCGGCGGCTCCGGATTCGAAGGCGCGTAGGCTTGGCTCGAAGCGGTCGGACTGGAGCTTGGGCCATGGGAGGGCGAAGCGGTCGGCGAACCAAAATTCGTCGTGGACGCGGCGGGCGAGGAGGTGGGCGCGTTCTTGCTCGACACTGGGGGCCGTGTTTGTTGAAGAGCTGCCAGACGCGCGCCCAGAGGCCCTCCGGGTGATTGGCCAGTGGGCCGGAGTTTCGGGCGCGGCAGCGTTCGAGCCAGTCGGACCAGACCGCTTCCGTGAAGTTCTTGCGTGCCATCCGCAGTTGGTTGACGACCAGTTGTTCAACGGGGACTTCAAAGTTGTCGAAACGCTGTTGGAACCGATGGCCGATGACCGGTTCGGAATCGTGCAGAATGGGATGCCCCATCAACCACGCCTTCAGACCGAAGTCGAGGTCTTCGACGCCCCAGCAGAGCATGTGCGGATCGAACCCGCGCAGGTCGTCGTACAACTCGCGATGGACGGCGAACGCACAACCGATCAGCGCGGGAGACTCGTAAAACATGCGGCCTTGATGCGGATGACGGCGCAAAGTGTCGAGCGACAACCAAGAACTGTCGAACCGTTCCAACTCGACCGTGTAGCCATGCCCCGACTGATGCGGCAGCGACTTCCAGCGGGTCACGCACAACCCCGCCACTGTCGGCGTGACGATCGCGTTCCCCTTCAGCCGTTCGACATCCTCGATCAGCCGTTGGATCGCTCCCGGCTCGGGCTTCGTGTGGCCGTCGAGAAAGACCAGCACCTCGCCCCGCGCCCAAGTCCTTCGTGGGGGACGCTCCCTTCCGCTCGGCGTGACGAACGACGCGCACCTGCGGGAAGCGGCTCAGCATCTGTTCAACAGAATCGTCCCACGAGGCATCGTCGGCGACGACAATTTCGCAATCGAGACCGGCCGACATTTCCACACACGAGGCGACCGTGCGCCACAACCGCTCCCCCTCTTTGTGCGACGCGATGATCAGACTGGCGCGCACGATCGACTCCGCAAAACAACACTTGTCGCCATCGGACTGCGGCGTATTGTTCCGCGATCGCAAAAAAAGTCCAGCACTTTCTTGAGGGCGAAGGAAAAAAGATCATGCGAGTGGAAGATCGCGGCATTGTTCGCCCCCGCGCTGCGCCTGCCGAAACGCTCTCATCCGCTGGCGATGACAGCCGTGAAGAACAGCGGACGCGACGCTTTGAAGTCGTCACTCACACCGGCGCATTGGTGCGTCGTCGCGAGGTGATTCGCCCCCGGCCGTCGCCGCGATTGCGCGTCGCGTTCGTCACGCCGAACCTGCTCATGGGTGGCGTAGAACACTGGCTGCTTGGACTGCTCAAACACAACACCGGCGGGTTGGATTGGACGGTGGTGGTCACCAATCCTCATGCCGTCGAACCGGAGATGCGGCTCGAGGCCGAGCAATATGCCAATGTCATGATCGGGGAATCGGCCATCGTCACCGTGGCCGCTCAAAGCGATGTTGTGATCGCGTGGGGCGTGTTTGGCTTGGACCGTTGGCTGCGGGAGTTTCGCGGCCCTGTCGTGCAAGTGTCACATGGATCGGGAGCTTGGACGGAGAGTTTTCTCACCGCCAATCGCGGCGTTGAAACTCAGGCGGTCGCGGTCTCGCGTGAAGCCGCGACCGCGTTCGCTCATGGGCGAGTCACGGTCATTCCGAACGGCGTCGATCCGCAGCGGTGCGAGTCACTTCGTCCGCGCGAGGTCGTCCGTCTCGAATGGGGACTGAGGCCCGATGAGATCGCGGTCGGCTTCGTCGGTCGCATCTCACCCGAGAAGAATCCGCTCGCCACGTCGCGAGCTGTTCGCGCATTGGGGCCGGGCTATCGCGCGGTCTATGTGGGCAAGGGCTATGGTGAGGACATGCGCCCCGCCGCTCGCGACCTCACCCCCGACGCGATCTTCGTTCCGCCGGTCTCGCAGGTGGGCGACGCGCTGCACGCCCTCGATTGCCTCATCATGGCCAGCCCCGCCGAAGGCTTTTCGTTGGTCCTCATCGAGAGCCTGATGGCAGCGCTTCCAGTCGTGGCAACTCCGGTCGGCGTCGTCCCCGACTTGGAACAGGACTACGGGCTGAAGCTCATCACTGTTCCCGTTCATCCAACGCCGGACCAACTGGCCGAAGCCGTGCGCCGCGCCATCGCTCCCGAAAATCGAAACCTCACCGCCACGGCCCGGCAGATCGCCGAGAGCCATTACTCGGCCAAAACCATGTCCCGGCGCTGGGCATCGTGTCTGGTCTCGTTCTCAAGTTCCCTGTTCTCGTTCCCAAGCTCCCGCTTGGGAACGGACTCGATCAAGCTCTCGCTTGGCGTCAGGAATTGAACTGTGCGACTTCAACGAGAACAGCACGGCCTCAATGTTCGCCAAGCTGGAGCTTGGGAACGAGGGGGCACTCGCCATCCTGAATGTTGGCCAAGACCAAACGTGTGTGATGTGAGTGCGCCCAATGTCTCCGCGTGGTAGATGGGCATTGTCCAACCTATAAAGGCGATCCCACGCCTTTCCACCGAACAACCGAGTTCCGACCGGCGGTTCCGATACCGATCCTGACTTCTGATTTCAAACTGCTCTCATTTGTACTGCTCAAACAGGAGATATTTCGTGCTGCTCGCCAATCGTCTGCTGACTGCTGTGACAGGTCTGGTGTTGGTCTCTTCCTCGGTGATGGGTGAGGACAAACCGGCCGACTGGTCGAAGGGGAAGATTGAGGAACTGCTCACGCTCTACCAGGACTTTCATTCGCACCCCGAGTTGTCGTTTCAGGAAGAGCGTACCGCAGCGAAGTTGGCGGCGGAGTTGAAGGCTCTTGGTGCGGAGGTGGCGACGGGCGTTGGGCGGCGTGGAGTCGTCGGGCTGCTCAAGAATGGAGACGGCCCCGTCATCATGTTGCGAACGGATCTGGACGCGCTGCCGGTTGTGGAGGCCACCGGGTTGCCGTTCGCTTCCACGGTGAAGGCGAAGGACCCGAAAGGGAACGACGTTGGCGTGATGCATGCCTGCGGGCACGACATCCACATCACGACTCAGATCGGTGTCGCTCGGTATCTGGCGTCGCACAAGGATCAGTGGCGCGGGACCGTGATGTTCGTCGGGCAACCGGCGGAAGAGGTCGGTGGCGGGGCGGAGTCGATGTTGAAGGACGGCTTGTTCACTCGCTTCCCCAAGCCGAAGTATGCCCTCGCACTGCACGTCAGCAGTGACATGCCGACAGGCAAGATTGGCGTGAAGGCAGGTTACATTCTGGCCAATGTGGACAGCGTGGACATCAATATCAAAGGCAAGGGCGGTCACGGAGCGTTTCCTCACACGACAATCGACCCGATCGTGCAGGCCGCGCATCTGATCGTCGATCTGCAATCGCTCGTCAGCCGCGAGAACAACCCGTTCGAGCCGGCCGTCATCACGGTCGGATCGATTCACGGCGGGACCAAGCACAACATCATTGGCGACTCATGCCGCTTGCAACTCACGGTGCGCAGCTACTCGCCCGAGACGCGCGAGCGGTTGATCGAGGGGATCAAGCGCAAAGCCAAAGCGGCGGCGATCAGTGCCGGCGCGCCCGAGCCGACCATCGAACTGTCCGACTGGACCCCGGCCACGAAGAACGACGCGGACCTCGTCGAGCTTGTTGTGCCGACGTTCCGCCGCGTCCTCGGCGAGGACAACGTCGTCACGATCGAGGCGTCGATGGGGGGAGAAGACTTCTCACAGTACGGCCTCGCGGGAGTCCCGATCTTCATGTGGCGACTCGGTGCGGTGAACCTCGCTCGTCTCGCCGAGATGAAGCAGGACGGAAAGCAGCCACCGTCGTTGCACTCGCCGTTCTTCTACCCCGACGCGAAAGAGGCCCTCATCACGGGAGTCACCACAATGTCGGCGGCGGTGATCGATCTGATGCCGGTGAAGTGACGACGTGACAGGCTGTTCAAACCCGGTGGTGTGGGTTTGGAACCGGTTCGCAGTCTCTGAAAATGAGACTGTGTCAGGTCACAATTCAGCTCCGCAGACATGCCGCAACAGCAGTGTGGTCCACCCACTTTGAAACTAATGGTAGCCAAGCTCGCCAGAGTTTGGCGAAGCCCGCACTCTGGCGAGTACAGCTACGTAACAAACCAAAGTCGGTGGGACCACTTGCAATCGGAACGGCTCTTTTCAGTCGTCTCGACCCGCGTTGGGATCGACGGGCGGGCGAGGTGGTGCTGGAGGAAGCCCATCTTCCTTGATGTGGAGCAGCCGAGCAGCCTCTCTCAAGCATTCGATGAATCCCTGCTCGGCCTTGGAGGGTTCCGCTGAAGCCTTCCTCAACTCACCCAGCATGACCGGCATTCGGTCACGAGCAGCCCACAGCAGTTGTTGCTTGGCTGGCTCATCGCGGCTGGCCTTTTTCGCCAACTCGGCGACAACCACCTTGCCGATGCGATCTGCCTTCGTGCTGACGGAGGCGAAGTCGGTCGAGTTGCTGGACCGTTTCTGTTTGATCTCGTCCACGATGTGCTTCAATTCATGAAAGTTCTTTACGTCCGCCGCGCTGCTTCTCGGTAGCGACATCCAACCGAAGCACAGCAGCATGGACGCAATCACGCCCACCGCTCCCAGCGCCTTGGGTTCCTTGAGCGGCTCCAGCATTTCCGCGAAAGAGAACGAAGATGCGTTCCTTGACCGAGACGGCTTGATGGTCGGACGAACCGACATTGCTGCGGGGCGAGAGGAGCCGTAGGAACTGCTCGACGACATGGACATCGCCGACGAGTAATTCGATCCGACGGACGATGTTGGAGGAGTTGGTTGGCCTGCGACTGGTGATGCAGCCGGCCTGATTTTCTCGGCCGTAGGCTCGACTTCGGAGTTACTTTCAGACTGCGTTGGCTGGTTGATCACCGGCAGCTTGGGTTGTGATTTCCTGCCAACTGGCTTTGGCGCAGGCGCAACGGAAGCTGTTGGCGTCGCAACGAGGACCTGTGGCGCGGCGGCAACGGGCACCGAGAGCATGGCTGCCAAAGGCGCGACAGCAGGAGCAGGAGCAGCCAAATCTGCTGCGGCTTGGGCCTGCAACTTCGCCAAGCCGAGCGTTTCAGTGGCCTTGGCTATCGCGGCGACGGCTGAATACAGCCCTGGAGCACTCGACGACGGAAACATCTGGCCGTGTGGGCCGTTTCTCAGGAAATCGGAAGGCTTCAATTGGCCGTGCTTGGCCAGTGCAAACACCTGCGCGAACGCCACCGGGCCGAACTCAGTCCCCCCCATCCAGCCCCACCATTGCGAATCGACGTTGGGAGCGGAAGCCCAAGCAATTTCGGCCTTCGCACTCTCTTCCGCTTGCTGGAAGGCCGCCTCAGCTTGAGCCAGCATCGATTGAGTAATTTGTGCCTTGGCCTGCTCATAAGCGGCTTGATAGGCCGCGTTCATGTCTAGCTGAGGAACAGGCGGCGTGACTGACGCATTAGAACTGGTCTGATCGTTTACGACAGGCCGTTCGGTGGCGGGAGTCTTCGACCTGATTGCGGGAGACGCATTGGTCAGTGCGGGTGCCCGATAGGGCAGCACCGCCATCAAGCGACCGATCGAACCGACGCGCCGCCACTTGCCATTGGCACCGAGCTTCACCTCGTGATCTGCCGAAAGCTGCTCATGCTTGGCGTATTTCAACAGCTCGTCGAAATTGAGTGGACCGAGTTCGCTCCCATTCAACAGGCAGTACCAGTCGTCAAGTCCTGTCCGTGGGCTGGAGACATTCATCATCGCGTCGGAATCGCTCGCGGTGGCTACGGCCGTGGCAGTGTCGCCACTCGACAGATTCAGTCCGAGTTCCTCGACCGAGCCGGCAGATACCCAACGGCTGGACCTTGCCGAACGAACCTCATCACTGGCTCCGACAGTTCCGTTGACGGCCATCTCACGCAGCTTCTCGACAGCGACGGGGCCGAACTCTTCGCCGAACATGCGGTAGTACCATTGGTCTGTCATTCTTGAATTCCCTGAAGACGACTGGAGCTTCTTGATGTCGGAACGCGAACCATTTCGCGAGCCGTACTGACGGTGAACGGCATCGAGACCGGCTGCTCTAAAAACCTTGCCAGTCTGCGGCACCTTCACCCTCGACACTCATTGTGCGGACGGTTGCGACTCGGGATGTCCTGGCGAAAGCACGCCACCGAGTCGCGGCTGGAGCGGAGATTGTCCGAGTTCCTTTCTCGACAGCAAGAGGCATTGGCGATCCTCATCATAAATTCATCAGCCAGTCTCAAATCGGTGACAACGGCCGTTCCCGCTCAGTGGAAAAACTTGGCTCGTTCGGTGAGGTCGCAAAGACTTGTGGTCTGCCAAGGTTGAACTGCGGAGTCGCTAAAGGTGCTTGAAACAGCAGACTTTCCGAAACTCTCCTGACTCTACCGGATTGCAGGTGTGTGAATGCCGCCCGTATTTGCCCCACCGGGCAACGCCGTTAACCATTTTTACAATCCATTGGCAAATAGCGTG
>JAYVOX010000576.1:0-16108 GCA_043757695.1 Schlesneria sp. | reverse complement strand
ATGACGCGCCTTCGCTGGCCGTGAACGCCACCACGCGGGCCTTCCCCGGCGAGACGTTTCGCGGCACGCTCGCCTTCGTCTATCCGCACGTCGATCAGCAGTCGCGCACGGTGACGGTCCGATTCGAACTGAAAAATCCCGGTCACAAACTGCGACCGGGGATGACGGCCACGATCACACTGCTGGTTCCGCCGTCGCGAGTACCCGTCTTGAACGAGGCCGCCGCGAGACAGCCCGATGGCGAAGCACAATTGGCCGAGGGCAAAGTTCTCGCCATCCCCGAGAGTGCTGTGATCGATACGGGCAGTCAGACCATCGTCTATCGTGAATCGCTGCCCGGCGTGTACGAGGGTGTTCGAGTGGCGCTCGGCCCGAAAATGACCGGCCCCGAGAATGCGATCTTCTTTTCATTGGTGAGCGGTCTCGAACCGGGTGATCGCATCGTGACTTCGGGTTCGTTTCTGGTGGACGCGGAAACGCGACTGAATCCCGCCGCCGGTTCGATCTACTTCGGAGGCAGCGGTGGTGGGTCGAAGAGTGGCGGCAGCGTGACCACCGCGCGACCGTCCACACCCGAGAATGAAGATGCCAAGTTGCAGGCCACTCTCAAGAAGCTGTCTCCTGAGGACCGTCGTCTCGTCGAACAGCAAAAATTCTGTCCGATCCTCGAATCGAGTCGCCTTGGTTCGATGGGTACGCCCGTCAAAGTCATGCTGGACGGACAACCGGTGTTCCTGTGCTGCCCTGCCTGTGAGGCCGGTGCGAAGGAGAAGTCATCGGAGACACGGCAAAAGGTCGAACGACTCAAGTCGGGCAAGAAACCGGCCGCACCACCGACATCCACGCCATCGTCTGAGCAAGAGTCCGATCCCAAAATTCAGGCGGCGCTGGCCAAGCTCAGTGATGTGGATCGGCGCGTGGCCGAGCAACAGCGGTTCTGTCCGATCCTTCCCAAGAGTCGTCTCGGCTCAATGGGAACACCGATCAAACTGACACTCGAAGGCCAGACCGTGTTCGTTTGCTGTGCGGGTTGTGTGAACTCCGCCAAGGCCAAGCCGAAAGAGACGCTTCAGAAAGTGGGGGCTCTTCAGCGGCAACCGGCTACCACGCCGAAGCCCGGCACGAAGCCCGACGAGCCGGATCCGAAGATTCGGGCGGCGCTCGGCAAGCTCAGCGAGGTCGATCGAAAATTGGCCGTCGCGCAGCGACTCTGCCCGGTGATGGATGACAGCCGCCTCGGGTCGATGGATGTGCCGGTGAAGGTGATGATCGACGGACAGCCGGTGTTTCTGTGCTGCGAAGGCTGTCGCGAGGTCGCGCTGGAGAAGTCGAAGGAAACGCTCGCCCGAGTCAAACAGTTGTTAACGCCAGCCGAAGCCACTCGCGCGGAGCCGACGCCATGATCGAACACATTATCGAGGCGTCCATCCGCAACCGGTTCTTGGTGCTCATCGCGGCGGCGCTGCTGACCGTGGCGGGCGTCTTCGCGCTCTACCACACGCCGGTCGATGCGATTCCCGATCTCAGCGAGAACCAGGTGATCGTCTTCGCCGACTGGATGGGCCGCAGTCCGCGCGAGATCGAGGATCAACTGACCTATCCGCTGGTCAACAAACTGCGAGGGTTGGCCGGTGTGCGTGCGGTGCGGTCGTCGTCCGAGTTCAACTTCTCGATGATCACGATCATCTTCAAGGATGGCGTGGACTTCTATTTCGCCCGGCAGCGCGTGACCGAGAAACTCAGTCAGGCGGGGACTTATCTGCCAGCGGGCGTCGTGCCGTATCTGGCTCCCGATGCGACCGCTCTCGGACAGATCTTCTGGTACACCGTCGAGGCTGATGCAACGCGGCCGGTCGATCCGCAGCGGCTGTGGGCGGTCAACAAGTTCTACATCGCGCCGCAACTCAACGCGGCGGGCGGCGTCGCGGACGTGGCCACGGTCGGCGGGATGCCGGTCGAATATCAGATTGACGTCCGGCCCGAGGCGCTGCGTGCGTTTGGCATCACGCTGGGCGACCTCTATTCGGCGGTGGCTCGCAGCAACATGCCCGCCGGTGGCGGCGTGATCCAGAAGAACAACGCCGAATACATCGTGCGCGGAGTCGGCTGGCTGCGCGACAAACGCGACATCGAACGGACCGTGATCCGCGAGGTCAACGGCACGCCCATCTTTGTCGAGACCATCGCGACCGTGCAACTCGGGACACAGTTCCGGCGCAGCGTCTACGAAAAGAACGGCAACGAAGTGGTCGGGGGCGTCGTGCTGATGCGGCACGGCGAAAATCCGCTCGCCATCACGGAACTCGTCAAGCAGAAGATTCAGGAGTTGCAGCCCGGACTCCCCGAAGGCGTCCATATCGTCTCCGCCTACGACCGGACGCGGCTGATCCACGGCGCGATTCACACGCTGACCGAGGTCATGTGGCACGAGATGGTGATTGCATCCATCGCCATCCTGCTGATCCTGTCTCACGTCCGCAGCGTGTTCGTGATCTGCCTCACGCTGCCGCTGGCGGTGTTGTTCTCGTTCCTGATGATGTGGGTGCTGCGCACGCTGGGGATCATCGACATCCAGGCGAACATCATGTCGCTGGCCGGGATCACGATTTCGATCGGCATCCTCGTCGATCAGGCCATCGTGATGGTCGAGAACGCCACGCACGTGCTCAAAGAACGCTTCGGCGATGCCCCTGTCACGGGCGACACGCGCGAACTGGTCATCCCGGCCTGCCGCACGGTTGGGCGGCCAATCTTCTTCTCCGTCCTCATCATGCTGCTGTCGTTCGTGCCTGTGTTCATGCTCAGCGGGCGTGAGGGCAAACTGTTTCATCCACTGGCGTTCACCAAGAGCTTCGCGCTCATCGGCGTCGCGATTATCTCGGTGACGGTTGTCCCGGCCCTGATCCCGCTGCTCATTCGCGGCCGACTTCGCAGCGAGGAGGACAACTGGATCGTGCGGAGCTTCATCAATATCTACAAGCCACTTCTCACGTGGGCCTTGCCGCGCCGAAATCTCGTGATGTGGATGTTCGCAGTGCTGCTGGTCCTGGCGGCGGGCATGTTTCCGTTGCAGGCGATCATCGGGCAGGGAGCTTCGGAACTCGCGTGGAAGGGAACGTTCCTGCTGATGTTTTTTACCGTCGTCTCGCTGACGGTGATCTCGACGCGCGGCGTGCATTGGCAGGTGCTGTCGTTTGCCTCACTGACGGTCATCGCGTTGTGGGCCTATCACTTCCCGAAGATCGGCGTCGCATTCATGCCCGCGCTGGACGAGGGGACGACACTCGACATGCCGATCACGGTTCCACGAGCCAGCGTCACACAGGCCGCCGACGATTTGAAGGCGCGCAACGCGCTGCTGCGCGGCTTTCCCGAGGTCGAATCGGTGATCGGCAAGGCGGGACGAGCCGACACGCCGACCGATCCGGCTCCGCTGGACATGGTCGAGACGTTCGTCAACTTCCGCCCGCGCGAGTTCTGGCCGAAGCGCGTGCTCCGATTCGATGACGCCACGCGGCAGACGACCGACGTGCTGACGGCCCTCGAACAGCGCGGCTTTGTACACCCGGCGAAGACGCCCGAGGACCGGCTGTCGGTCATCAACGATGCCACGCAGAAGGCCCTCGAACGATTCGACGAAACACAACGCGAGTTGGCTCTGCTGCGGTATCGCGAGTTCGAGCGATCGCTTGGCGGTGAGCTGGTTCGGTTCGCGATCAGCGACACGATTCAACATCTGACGCGAACGGGCGACTGGAACTGGCCGAGCGGCACAACTCCCGAGAACAGTCTCGGCAAACTCACGACTCGTCTGGAGAAGGAGCTTGGTCCGTGGCTGGCCACGCTGCCAGCCCTCGAAGATGTCCGGGAGCTGGTCCGCGATGTCGTGCGTCACGGCGAGCAGGTTGGAGCGGTGAGCGACCCCGTGCGGGCGATGGAACTCAAGCCGGGATGGCTCGGTCAGGCGCGCGATTCCGTGGAGGAGGCTCTCGGTCAGCCACGCCGCACGCTGACGGGCGAGATGCTGGAGCGAGTCCAACGTCAATACAGCGACCTCTGGCACGAACAGGTTCGCCGCGTCAATTACGAACTGTTCGACCACGGTGTCGAAGCCTACACCTGGTACGCACTCGAAGAAGTCGCCCGCGCGGCCAAGTCGCAATCACTGCTCGACGAAGCCCCTCACGGAACCGAGACCCTCGCGTTTGCCGACGCCTCCGTACGCAGCCAACTGACCGAGACGGGCGATCCGGACGCGGCACAACCGCTCCTCGCACTGCGCGACAATCTGACAAAGCCCTTCGCCGACCGCGTGTTTCTCTGGCCGAGACGAACCGGGCCGAAGGGCGATCTCGTCGATGACGAGATGGGGCGCGTGTTGCAAGTTCCGGGGTGGAGCAACATCTTCACCCAGCCGATCATCAACCGCATCGAAATGCTATCGACCGGAGTGCGGACGGACATCGGCGTGAAAGTCTTCGGTCCCGATCTCGACACCATCGACGGCGTCTGCAAACAGATCGAGGCGGTGCTCAAGCCACTCAACGGCGCACGCGATGCCATTGCCGCCCCGATCATGGGCAAGGGCTATCTCGACATCGACATCGACCGCGAAGCCGCCGCCCGCTACGGCATCAGCGTCGAGGACATTCAAAACGAGATTGAAGTCGCGCTGGCCGGTCGCGCGGTGACATACACGGTTGAGAAGCGCGAACGCTTCCCCGTGCGCATTCGTTACGTGCGATCGGCTCGCGACGATGAAGAGAGTATTCGTCGGTTACTGATCAGTGCCGGAGGCATGTCGTCCGCGTCACCCATGAGTGGTGGAGCCGGAAGTTCGGCCTCCGGTTCAATGACTTCAACCGGGAGCGCAATGAACCGCCCGTCCATCGGCACTGCTCCCGGTGGTAGCCTGGGCACGCTGGCGGACACGACCGGCAGCGAAGGGCACTCGGCGTCACCCGGTCATGCCAGTCAGAGCCGCCCGCTGATCCCGCTCTCCGCCGTGGCTGAGGTCAAAATCGTCGAAGGCCCGGCCATGATCAAGAGCGAAAACGGACGGCTCTTGAACTACGTGACGCTCAACGTGCGCGGCCGCGACATCGTCGGGTTCGTGGACGAGGCGCGGCGCGTCGTCGCCGAAAAGGTCACGCTCCCCGAAGGCGTTCACATCGAATGGAGCGGCGAGTTCGAGCATCAGGTGCGAGCGGCTCAGACGCTGCGGTTCGTGTTCCCGGCCGTCATCGCGCTGATCTTCCTGATCCTGTACCTGACCTATCGCGATCTGGCCGATGCCGCACTGATGATGCTGACCGTGCCCGAGGCACTCGCGGGCGGAGCGTTCTTCATGTACCTGTTTCCGAAAATCATGCACGGCTGGGAGACGCCGCCGATGGATTTCAGCGTCGCCGTGTGGGTCGGCTTCATCGCCTGCTTCGGCATGGCCACCGAGACCGGCATCATCATGCTGGTCTACCTGCGCGAAGCGATTGACAAACGGGGCGGACTCGAAAACATCAAGTCGCTCGAAGAACTCCGTCAGGCGGTGATCGAAGGGGCCGTGCATCGACTGCGACCGAAACTGCTGACCGAAGGCGTGGCGATCATCTCGATTTTCCCAATGGTCTTCGCGCGCGGAGTCGGTGGCGAAATCCTCGCACCGATGGCCCTGCCGGTGCTCGGCGGACTCCTCATCTCGGACGAAGTCGTTGACCTGTTCCTGCCCGTCCGGTTCTACTGGGTCCGCCGCGCACGCTGGCTCAAGTTGCACGGGAAATCACACGACCATGCGCACGACATCGCTCACGCTGAGACAGCCACTCCGGCACCAGCCGCAGTGGAATCCGATTCCTCTCCCACCTAAGTGGACCGCATTGATCTCTATGTAGCCACGCTCGCCAGAGCGTGGGCAAATGGCAGGAAAACCCACGTTCTGGCGAACGTGGCTACCTAACTTTCTCTGCGGATCTACTTAATTGAAAGGCATGTCATGTGACTTCCTCGAACTGGCCTCTTGATCGTCGCGACGATGTTGTTCGCGGCCGGTTGGTTGACGACCCGTGCATTCTCGCAAGGTTCTGGTAACAGCCGGAAAAAGTCTCCGCCCGCATCGTCCTCGACCACTGGATCGCCGACGCCGAATCGAGCGGCATCAAACAACTCATGAAGTTCGCACGCACGCTTCAGATCCATCGCGAAGGAATCCTCAACTGGTACGACCATCCCATCTCAACCGGATCGCTGGAAGGAACCAACAACAAGATCAAACTCCTCCAGCGAAAAGCCTACGGTTACAGAGATCTTCCATTCTTCAAACTCAAACTCCTCGCACTTCATAAGTCTCAGCACGCATTACTCGGAAGAGCCCCTAAAACGTTTCTCGGCGCTGGTAGCTTGGTTACAGCCCAATAGCCTACAGCCGTTTAATGTTAGAACTTCGGCTTTGCGACAAAAATTCCGCTGGGTCCAGCCAATCGGACCGGTTGCTCGCCGCCGAGGTCCACCGTCTCCCAGAGCACGAGCGGCGAAAGCTCGCGACCGGCGACGGGAAGTACGGCAAAAGTCTTCGACTCAACATCCGCCCGCGCGTCCGCCACGCCTTCGATTTTGCTGAGCTTCTCCGCAATCTTCTTGGCACAAACCGGGCACATCTTTTTCGTGTTGATCACCGTCGCAGTTTTCGGCGGTGCGGCCCAGGCGGTCGCGCCGAATCCCATCGCAATCGTCATTGCGGCAGCGACGAGTACAAGTGTCCGACAAAGAACTGTCATGCTGGCTCCATCCTTTTCTTGACATGGGGTGGCGACGCGGTGGCCCAATTCCCAATCAGGCCACATCACCGCGTCTCAAAACAAACAGCCTTCCCCGGCTGACGGGCGGGTGCTGAACTAACTCTTCTTGACGGCGTCGGCGTCTTTCTCCTCTTCAACTGCCGGGGGTTCCGTGCCGTACTTCGCTCGGTACTGAGCCGCGAACTTTTCCTTGGCCTTGGGATGGCAAATGAAGCACTGCGATTCCGCACGTTCATGCTGGGCGCACCAGTCGCCCTTCTTTTTACACTCGGCGGCGAACTTTGCGCTGCACTGACTGCACACTCCTTCGGGAACGCCGTGCTCTGCACACCACCAGCCTGAGTGTGCGGATTCTTTCTCCTCATCCTTGGAATCGTGGCCGTCCTTGGCCGCGACTGGCTTGCCGCCACCTTGCGGCGCGGGAGCGTTGGAGCTTCCGCAGCCGGAGGCGAACAGAGCCACCGACGTGAGCAAGGTGATGCTTGTGAGACTGAGGTTGCGAATGGTCATGAAATTTTCCTTGAGGAAACGGGGGGATTGACTGCCGGTTACTCCGCCGGGACGGTGATTCGAGTTCTCAATGGCCGGTCCGGAAGACCATCTTCCGGTTCATCGGCGAGGTGTGTGGATTCAGTGACGGGAGGCTGGGCGAGAGCGTCCCAGTTCTCGCCGAACAGCCAGACGAGCTGCTCGTCGTTCCAGCCGAAGAGTTTTTCCAACAGCCAGCGGCCGAAGTGTGAGGCACTGTCGAAGACGATGTACAGCACGCGGATCACCAGCAGTGACATCACCATTGCGCTGATGACTCCGCCGATCACGACGGTCGCCAGGGGTCGTTGAACCTCAGCTCCCATGCCGGTGCTCATGGCCATCGGCAGGAAGCCGAGACTGGCGACGAGCGTGGTCATCAGTACGGGACGCAAGCGCGTGACGGCGGCTTCACGGACGGCTTCATCTCGTTTCATGCCTCGACTGCGAAGCTGGCGGATGTACGAGACGAGAATCATGTCGTCGAGCACGGCCACGCCAGACATTGCAATAAACCCGATGGCCGCCGAAATCGAAAAGGGCATGTCGCGCAGCCACAAGCCGAAGATCCCGCCCACCCAGCCGAGCGGCACGCCCGTCAGCACGCGAGCCGAATCGACGACGTTGTGATACGTCAGAAACAGCAGCGTGAAGATCAGCGCGATGGCCAGTGGCACGACGATCAAGAGCCGGTTGCGGGCGCTGTCGTAGTGCTCGAATTGTCCGCCCCATTCGATGCGGTAACGGCCGGTCGGCAGTTGCACTTTCTCGGCCACAGCCCGGCGAGCCTCTTCGACGAAACTGACCATGTCGCGGCCGCGCACATTGCACGAGACAGCGACTCTCCTCTGTCCCCATTCCCGCATGATCGTGGACGGGCCTTCGACAGTCTCGATCGTGGCCAGCGAAGACAGCGGCAGGCGTTCGCCCGAGGGAGTGGGGATGAGGATCGCTCCGATGGTTGTCGGACTTTGGCGGATCGCTTCCGGCAACCGAATGATGAGCGGGAATCGCAACTGCCCTTCCGTGACCTCCCCGACGGATTTGGTCCCCAGGGACTCCACGATGTCGAGCACGTCGCTGGCCGCGACACCGTAGCGGGCGATGGCGTCCTGATTGATACGGATTTGCAGGATGGGCTGGCCGGTGATCTGTTCGACGTTGATGTCGGCCGCTCCCGGAATGGTTTGCAGGATGGCTCCGATCTCACCCGCCTTGGTGGCGAGCAGATCAAGATCGTCGCCGAACAGCTTGACCGCCACGTCGAGCCGACTGCCGGAAATCAGTTCGTTCATGCGCATTTCGATGGGCTGGGCGAAGGCCAGCTTCAAACCGGAGATTTGTCGCAGTTCCCGCTCCATCAGTTCCACGAGTTCCGCCTGAGCCGTGGCCTTTGTCCATGCGGAGCGTGGCGTCAGGCTGACGAAGATGTCGCTCAGTTCGACGCCCATCGGATCGGTGGCAATCTCGGCCGAACCTATGCGGCCCCAGACGTGACGAATCTCATTGGGGAATGCCGCGAGCAATGCCTTCTCGATCTGTGTGTTGCCGCGCACCGATTCGCTGATATCCGTTCCCGCGAGGCGAATCACATTGATCGCGAGGGCTCCTTCCGACAGGCGCGGAATGAACTCGGCACCGAGGTACGGGGCGATCATCCCGAACGCGATCATGAGGACCGTCGCGGCGATTCCCAGCACCGCGACTTTGTGGTGCATGCAAAGCCGCAGGATGGGGTTGTGAATCGCATGAGCCAGCCGCATGAACAACGGCGTTTCTTCCTTGATGCGGCGTGGCAGTACCAAGCTCGCGAGCACCGGCATGAGCGTCATCGAGAGGACCATCGAACCGAGCAGCGCGAAGATCACCGTCAATGCCATTGGCCGGAAGAGTTTACCTTCGATCCCTTCGAGCGTCAGGATCGGCAGGTAGACGATCATGATGATCAGTTCGCCGAACAGCGTCGGCTTGCGGACTTCCACCGCCGCATCGCGAATGACCTCGATCTTGCTGCGTTGGCGCAGGTCGCCGTGACTGATGTGCCGCACGCAGTTTTCGACCATCACGACCGAGCTATCGACAATCATGCCGAAGTCGAGCGCGCCCAGGCTCAGCAGGCTGGCTGCGATGCCGACCTGCAACATGCCGGAGAACGCACACAGCATCGACAACGGAATCGCCAGTGCGACGATGGAGGCCGCGCGCAAGTTGCCCAGGAACAAGAACAACACGGTGACGACGAGCAACCCACCCTCGAAGAGATTGCGGCGCACGGTGTCGATAACGTGATCGATCAGCTCTGTGCGGTCGTAAACCGGGACGATCTCGATGCCCGCCGGCAGCGTCTTCATCACGTCGTCGAGTTTGGCTTTCATCTTCCGCGTGACGACATGGCTGTTCTCGCCCATCAACATGAAGCCCAGTCCGAGGACCACCTCGCCGTGGCCGTTCGCAGTTACCGCCCCCCGACGAATCTCGTGCCCTATCTGAACATCGGCAACATCCTTGACGCGGATCGGCACTCCATCCAGCGCGGTAATGACAATGTTCCGAATTTGCTCGACGTTCACGGTCCGGCCGAGACCATGCACCAGTTGCATTTGACTGCCAATGGTGATGTTTCCGCCGCCGACGTTGCGATTGTTCTTCTCGACCGCCGTGACGACTGCGTCGAACGTGAGTCCATACTTGATCAGCCGCTGCGGGTCGATGCGGACCTGATACTGCTTTTCAAATCCGCCCCAACTGTTGATCTCGGCCGTGCCGGACACCGTCCGCATGGCTGGCTTGACGACCCAGTCGTGAACTGTGCGAACTTCCGTCATTCGTTCTTGTTGACGTTCGGGCGACATGCCCGTGATGTCCTCGGTGGGCTTCACAACGTAGTGAAACACCTCGCCCAAGCCGGTCGAAACCGGTCCCATCTTCGGCCGTGCGATTCCAACCGGGAGTTCCACCGTCGTCAGTCGCTCGTTGATAAGTTGTCGAGCGAAGTAGATGTCGGTGCCGTCCTTGAACACGACGGTCAACTGAGACAGCCCGAACTTGGACACCGACCGCAGCGCTTCCAGGCCGCGCATCCCACTCAGGGCTTGTTCGAGGGGAAACGTGAGCTGCCGTTCAACCTCTTCCGGTCCCAGCGACGGTGCCACGGTGTTGATCTGCACCATCACGGGCGTCGTGTCCGGGAAGGCATCGATATCGAGATACCCGATGGACACCACGCCGATAGCCGCGCTCGCCAGTGCCAGCAGGATCACTGTCATGCGATATCGCAGAGAAAAATCAATCAGCCAGTTGAGCATGTCTCTCTCGTTCCGTTTGCCAGTTTCCGGTCAGACCGCTTTCTTGCGCCGTCCCGCCTTCAATTCGATTTGAAACTCGCGGGCGATCCGCATGAGGGTGTGTTCGCAAATCGGGACCGGAGAGATTGCCTTCGTGCCCCGAATGCCATGTTCGCGGATCAAATCCGCCAACTGCCTTCTAATAGGTTCTTCAAAAGTGGGCGGTCGCCCCCAACGCGGTCGCATGGCGAATCCTTCTTGTTTTCGATTCCCTGGTGAGCTGCTGCGATCGTGGCCTGGACCCCGTCAGTGCCCACACATGCAACCCGCGCCGAGGCTCCCCTTGAGCAGTTCCACTCGTAGAGCTTCGCTTCCCTTCGTGGCGATGACTTCGCCCGGCAGCAGTCCCGCAATCACTTCCGTGAACTCGCCCGTCTTCACACCCAGCCGGACCTTGCGGACGTGGAACAGCTTGGGGGCATCCTGCTTCAGAAAATCTTTGTTGCGCACGAACACGATTTGACAGCAGCCGTCCCAATGCACCGCGTCGTTGGGCACGACGACGGCATTCGGTGTCTCTCGCAACACGACTCGACCAGTCCCGAACGTCATGGATTTGATTTGCAGCGATTCGTTCCTGACCTGCACTCGCACCTTCAGCGTGCGCGTCTTCTCGTCAATGGCATCGGCGATCCAATCGATTTGTGCTTCCAACTCGATGTCGGCACCGTCCGGTTGGAATAACAATTTCTGACCGAGCTTCACGTACTTGATCTCTTGCTGTGGAATATCGACGGTGATCCACAACCGGCTGCGATCCGCGATGGTGAAGAGTCGCGTCGTCGTGTCCACAACCTCCCCCCTGACAGCATCCGTCTCGATGACCACCCCATCGACAGGGGACTTGACCGGGATCAGATTGGAACTGGCGGTCGCCATGTCGAGTTTGGCGACCGTATCGGTGGGGATGCCGACGAATTTCAATTGCCGCAGGACAGCAGTCAATTCCGTCTTCGCGAACTGTTCGGCCTGCACCGGCAAGCCCAAGTTGACCAGAGCCTCTTGCGTGGTGAGCACGTGTATCTCAGCCTCTTGCAGAGCCGCTTCCGCCTCCAGGATTTGACGAGCAGGCACCGAGCCGGAACTGGCCAGCGGCGTCAGGCGATCGACAACACTCTTCTTGAGACGCCTGTCGGACAGCGACTTCAGGAACTCGCCTTTGGCCTTGCCGACTTCCAAGGCATCCACCAAGAGCAACACATCGCCCGCTGTCACTTGGTCGCCAATCTTCTTCTCGACGCGCCAAATCGTCCCCGGCACTCGGCTGGACAGATGAGCGGTGCGTGTTCGATCAAACATGATTTCACCATTGCCCACGATGGTCTCGACCACGGCCTGCTCGGACGCGACGTCGATTTCGACACCAGTCTTCTCCAGAGACTCCACCGACGGAACTTGGATGACTCGCTCATGCATTTTGCACTTGCTGTTGTTCGCCTGACGCGGTCGAACCTTCAGTGCCTCCTCCACCGCCGCCAGCCGCTCGTCCGATACTTCGGGCGTCGTGGCCAACTGCGCCACTTCCGGGTGCTCCAACGGGCACTCGGGGACGCCATGCACCTTGCACCAGCCGAATCCCTTTGGCTTCTTGAGACCAGCTTCTTTGCACACGACGCAAACGGACTCGGGCACGCCGTGCTCGGGGCACCAATCGGCGTCTGGTTTCGCTTCGACGCCGGAAAGTGCGGAGAACTTTTGCAGCTTCCAATCGTGGTGATGGCCCCACCACGCCACGGCGGCAAGCCCCGATAAGACGACAATTGTCGGAATCGAATTGAGACACCAGCCAATGACGCCCTGGAGACCCTTCGGGCGAGTGTGGTCGGCGTAGGGCGGCATTGGAGTCTGTGGAGGCGCGCCGCTCCCCACATTCGTCAAAGATTGGGACATGATGCACTCTCTCCTGGGAAAACACGCAGGGAAACGCGAAACGGCGAGCACACCAAAACAAGGCAATGCTCAAGCCAACTCGCAACCTGGGGCAGCAGCGTTCACGCATCCTCGGCTGAAACACACCGCCAGCGCGGGTCAAGCCGAGAAACACTGCAAAGAGAGCGAATCAACAACGGATAACTGTCGTTGCGATCACAGCGAGATGAAACGAGAAATCGAATGAGTGACGCCAATAAAATTCGGGCGTCAAATCCTCGCGGGAGACGAATTGCTTCGGCAACTCGAACGATGCCAAAAATGAAACGACACCGGCTCCGCCAAACAAGCGGGTCGGATCTTCCACAGGCAGAACGGTGGCTGGCGAGGCGGGGGCGATCACGAGGCAGTCGTAACCATTGCAGCGGCCGGCGAGTTCCAAACCAGCGGCCGACTTGGTACGCGACGCAGTCGCTGAGTGCTCGCAACTACAGGAGGCCCCACAGGAACCCTTCGCTGCGGATGTTTCCACTGTGGACGATCCGCCATGAGCGTCGAGTTGCTTCGGACAGACGAAGCACAACGACCCATCGGGGCAGATGCAACTTGGTCGAACTCCGCCAGCGATCACCGTCAGGAGCATCAGCCCCCACGTGATGACGATTCGCGGTAGAGGTCGAACGCGGATCATTGTCTCGTTCCAATGTGGCAGCAGCAGCAGCGACCAGTCCAAGGCATTACTTATCGGATAGGCTACGTCATCAACTTGTCAAAAGTTAGAAAAACCTGCCAACTAGCATTGATGCTCAAGCTGCCTATCGAGGGGCAGCGTAGCCGCACGGCAGGACTGAGGCAAGGGGGATTTGATTGACCAGAAGTAGATCGACCTCGCCACTCGTGGCAAGCTGTGACGATCCTGCCGCGAACGGCAGGGCGTGAGAGTCCGGTTGTCCGAGTCATAGCGGAGTGGCCGAAAACATCAGTCGGACGGACAGCAGGGCCGTGCGGCTCAAACGCTGCGGTTCGTGTTCCCGGCCGTCATCGCGCTGATCTTCCTGAATCCTGTACCTGACCTATCGCGATCTGGCCGATGCCGCGCTGATGATGCTGACCGTTCTCGAGTCGCTCCATTTCTCGAACTTCCAACGAGTTTTCGCGATGCTGCTGCATATCCGGGTTTCAAACATCCCGCGAGCGTGAACACACGGCGAGAAAGGAAAGCGGCAATCAATTGCCGCACTCCAAAAAGTGCAAAACTCGAACTGTGACATGGCGCGTTTTCTGGTTCGCCAAGTCGCACGTTTGCGTCAGCACGATGATTCGACTGGCTCCAAACTCCCACTCCACGTCGTCTGGCTGAGATGAGTCGAAGCGATCCACAAAAGCGATCGGGCAGGCGTCGATGATGTCGCCCTGATCGACCGGCGCTGTTGGGTGCGGCGTGTCGTAGATCATTCGAGGCCATCCTCACTGGGAATGAACGGCACATCCGGTGGGGGCAGAACGCCCCGACGAATACGTCCCCGCTTGACAGGTCTTGGCCTGGGAAGCTCACACCACGGATCGAGCATCGTGTTGTCGGTCAAATCGAGCGACTCTTCAGCAGGGAACACCCGCATCTCCACACGGACACCGCCGACCCGGCAGTGATACGTCCGCCCGGACTCCAACTCGACATCACTCAGGGCCTGATCCAACGTCATGCTCACGGTTACTCTCCTCATTTCACGAGGGCGTAGATTCGTCCGAATAAACCACGATGGTTGCCTTCGTTCCCGTCACGGTGCGTTCCGAAGATTCCACGCACCCTACGTCACTGCGCCACCCCACGCCCCCCGAATTCATTCGTCACCGGGAAGCGGCAGGCCAGCAGGTGATAGGTCGAGGAAGGCGATGAAATCTTCACGGCGGGCTTGGGAAGCGCGTGCGCGAAGGTGATCCACCGTCTGCCAGGCACTGAGTTTCTCGGCAGCGGCGGAATTGAGGAACTGGTCCAGCGTCAGGCCCGCTGTCGCCACGGCTTCGCGAAGTTGCGTGGCCAGCGCATCGGGCATTTGGATCGTGACGGTACTCATGACATTTCTCCCAACCAACGCAGGAAAAGTCCCGGCGTCAGCACTTCAATGCCGAAACGTTCGCTGTCACGGAAGTCCGCTAAGAAACAGAGACATATCGCTTAACCGGGCAGGGGTCAGGCACTTCGGAATTTCGGAATTGGCCGGACAAACCGTTGGCCATCGTCACATGATAACCCGGCCAATTCCGAAATTCCGAAGTGCCTGACCCCGATTTTTCCCGATTTTTCGCGCGCCGGGCTGCGCCCGTCGATCAAGACCAAAGCAGAAGAGTAAAGAGGGTAAAAAGAGTAAGAACTGTTACGGAGTCCTCACGCCAACAACGCCCGAAACCACCCGGAAACCGAGGTTGCCGCTACGGTCGTCCGGGGTGCCCCTGACGCGATAGGCAGAGCGAGCGCCCCCAGGATAGAAGCTCCAAGAACCGCCACGCAACACACGATACTCCGAACCACTCGTCACCTTCGAATCGTACAAGTCCTCACACCATTCCCAAACGTTGCCGTGCATGTCGAATAGACCGAAAGCGTTCTTCGCATAGGAACCGACGGTCGTCGGCCGTTCCAAATACGCTCCCTTTGTCGTCGTCCCGTAAGGTGAGGTGCCATCGACGTTCGCCTTGTCGCCGTTCAGAGTGTCGCCGAAGTGGAACGGGGTCGTCGTTCCCGCGCGGGCCGCGTATTCCCACTCCGCTTCCGTCGGCAGGCGATACGTCATGCCGTCCTTCGCACTCAGCTTCTTGCAGAACTCCACCGCGTCGTCCCACGAAACTTTCTCCACCGGGAACTTGCTCGTGGTCATCCCGCTCACCTTGCTACTGCCACTGCCCGTCTTCGAGAACCAACTCGGGTTCGTCCCCATCACGCTCTCGTATTCCCCCTGCGTGACCTCGTGAATGCCCATGTAGAACGGCTGGCTGATCCGCACCGTGTGCTGCGGCTGTTCATCCTTCAAATACTCCGCCTTCAAGGTCGCATCGGCCTTCAACGCCGCCGCCACGTCCGCCGCGCTGCTCCCCATCGCAAACGTCCCCGCCGGGATCAACGACAGCTTCATCCCCGTGGACTTCGAGGTGTATTCCTTCGGCGGGTTGCCAGTGTCCCGGACGCTTGGAGCGTCCGGGACACTTTTCGTGGAGATCACCGCCAGGAACGTGCCGACCTTCAGTTCCTTGACCAAGGCCCCGAACAGTTGGACGTAGGTGTCGCGCTGGACCGGCTGGCCCTGGGTCAGGCTGCCAAGTTCCCGGCCGAACGCGGCATTCGTCCGCAGAGCGGCGATCAACTTGTCGTTGGTGACCCCCGCTTCGGCGGCGGCGAGATCCAGGTCGAGCGGTTCATCAAACTGGAACGACAGCGTGGCGACTGGTTCGCTCTTCGCCAGACCGGTCAGTCCGCAGCGTTTGACCGCCGCCTCGAACCGGTCGCGGTCCTCCTTCAGCATCGCGTTGAGGTCCGTCTTGGGAACGTAGACCGCCTTCACGAACTCGACCACCTGCGGG
>JAYVOX010000575.1:0-16127 GCA_043757695.1 Schlesneria sp. | reverse complement strand
TCGCGAGCATCGACTGCGGGAGTTGTAGCCCTCTCGCTCTGCGAGAGGAAAGCCGAGTCCAATCGAACGCCCGTTGCCAATTGGCTTTCCTCTCGCGGAGCGAGAGGGCTACTTTGCTCGGCCGTCCCGCCAACAACGCGCAACGACCAACGCCCCAGCGCCGTGCGAGTCGTGCGGGTTCGGTCGGCGCGGTGTCGTGAGGCCGCTCTGCCATGCGGCTTCTTGTCGGCGATCAACGTTCTCAGTCCGGCGAACCCGTCGGCCGTGAGCCAGCCGCGCGTGACGAGTTCCCCCAACACATCGTCCAAATGAGACGGCAGCATGCGCGTGGCGGCGAGGATGTCCGACGCGAACACCGCGCCGCGCGCCTGCAGCAGTTCGCAAACCTCAACGGCCGGACTGCTCAGTCCCTCGACATCGGGCTGCGGCGCGCGGGCCGTCAACCACGCGGTGTCCTGTCGCAAAAAGATTGAGACTGGCGCGACGCGCGTCAGGCTGGCCATCGGCTTTGCACGGTCGGGGTTACGGGTCGGTGGAAACATCCGCCCCCAGCCAACTTCGCCCGTCAGACACAACTCATCGAGCCACGCCGGCTCGTACCCGTCAAGTCGTGCAGGAAGGAGATCGCGCTCCCACGCCACGGCCGGAATGTCGAGACCCTGCAGCTGAGCGATCACCTCGAACAACCCGTTCGTTCCGGCACGCTGTGTTCCCGGCATCAGCCCGTGATGTCGAGCAAGGAACCGAATGAAGACATCGACCGTCACCGGCTCGATCTGCTTGCGAAGGCCATCGAGCGTGAGGCGGTGAATGCGTGCAAGCAGTCGGCGGTGGCACCATTCAAGGGGGGAAGTCGGAAGGGGGAGGGCGGAGGGGAAAGAGTCAGGCTCATTGCTGGCTGATTCCGATTCCCCGTTCCGCCCTCCGCCTTCCGCCCTCGCCCCTTCGATAAAGCGGCCTCGCAGCACGACCCCTTCGCCTTCGAGAGCTTCCAGCGCGGCGTCGGTCTGACTCACGGTGAAGCCGAGTCGCACTGCGGCAATCTCCACCGTGATCGGCCCACAGATTTCGAGCAGCCCGCGCACCATCGTGACTCGCGCCTCGATCGAGTCCCACTCGTGCCGGACCTCGGACGGCACGGTAACGGGCGGTGTGAGCGTTGCGTCTGGAAAGGCCGCGCGAACAAGTGGCACTCGCTCGGTGGCAACCCATGCGGACAACGATGCCACTGGGATCCCGTCTTGGTGAGCCGGGCGGCGTAAGCCCCCGGACTCTTCGCGTTCGCCTGTAAAGGAGGACTCTGAACATTCACGAAGAGTCCGGGGGCTTACGCCGCCCGGCTCACCTGAACAGAGATCGGATCGAACAACTGTGGTCGCACGCCCGGCAGACACCAGTTCGTCGAAGAACCCGCACCAATCGAGTCCTTCCTCCACGGGTAGCAGCACGCGGCTGAGCAGGGCGTCGTGCAGTTCGTCGGCGTTGCGGACGAGCGGCTGGGCTTCAGCCACAACCTGGCGGATCGCTTCGGGGTCGAGGCGGCCCAGATCCTGAAGGCTTTCGACCGAGAGGGATCGGCGCGTGGCGACGGCTCGCGCGCGGCGCTCGGCCACTTCGCCTCCGTCGAGGAATGCGTAGGGATTCGCGTTGAGGAGTTCGTAGCTGAACGGCGACGGTTCGCGCGTGTCGCGGGCGAGAAACTCGATCTCGCCCCGTTCGACTCGGCCCAGCACTTCCTTCAGAGCTTCGATGTCGTGAGCCTCGTGCAGGCAATCGTCCATCGTCTGGCGGACGAGCGGATGATCGGGCAACTCGATGTCGCCGACCACGTTCTCCTGACAGCCGGTCAGTTTGGGAAAGACCGCCGTCAACAAGTCCTCGCTGCGGAAGCGTTGCAGGGCAGGGGGGACTCTCTGGCCGTGCTTCGATCGGACAACCTGCAAAGCTCGCGTCGCGTTCCAGCGCCAGCGGTTCTGAAAGATTGGCACGGCGAGGACCGCCTGCTCGAACAGCTCCTGCACGTTGCGCGGCGTCAGCATTCCGAACAGGCTTTCGAGCGGAAAACTGTGCTGTGGACCGAGCGACAGCACGATGCCGTCGTCATCGGCGCTGGCCTGCAATTCAAAGTCGAACGAACGACAGAACCGCTTCCGCATGGCGAGGCCCCACGCCCGCGTGATCCGCATCCCGAACGGAGCGTGAATCACCAACTGCATCCCACCGCTCTCATCGAAGAAGCGCTCGAAGACGACTCGTCGCACCGTCGGCAGCAGCCCGATGGCCGCCTTCTGGGCGCGGGCATACTCGACCGTCTGCCGCGCGGCGTCGGTGGTGCAGTGAGTTTCGACAGCCAGCCAATCTTCGACGGAGAGTGCTTCGTGAGATCGTGGCTCGCTTCGTTCGGCCGGTCCCGTCGGCGGAGCGACGGGACTACTGTAAGCGACGGGACTACTGTAGTCGTGTCGCTCCGCCGACACGACGGCTTGCGCGACTCGCCCTGATTCAAACTCGTCGGCGAAAGACAACCGCCGTTCGAGCTCCTCGCGCAGCAAAGAAACCTCTTCGGACAACTCGAACGTTCGGCCGGGAGCCTCACCACGCCAGAACGGGATCGTGGGGGGAGCACCGTGAGCGTCCGTTACGAACAAGTCGCCACCACGCAGGTACCGGATGCGCCACGAGGTGTTGCCCAACAAAAAGATGTCACCCGACTGACTCTCCGTGCCGAAGTCCTCATCGACCGAGCCGACCACCGTGTGATCTTCTTCCGTCACGACGCGGATCGCGAAGACTTCGGGGATCGCTCCGGCATTACTGATCGCGGCGATCCTCGCACCGGGACGAGCTCGCAATCGGCGGCCGACCTGATCGTGATGCAGATAGACGCGACTGCGGCCGGCCGAGTTCGTGATCCCCTCACTGAGCATCTGCACGATGCGATCGAAGTCCGCGCGAGGCAGATCGCGATACGGGGCCGCTCGACGACAGACGGCGAATAGTTCATCACTGCTCCAGTCCTCGCACGCAACCGCGGCGACGATCTGCTGGGCGAGCACGTCGAGCGGCGCGACGGGGATCGGCACAATGTCGAGCCGCCCGTGACGGATCGCGCGCGTGATGGCCATGCACTCGATCAACTCGTCGCGAGTCAGCGCGAACATCCGCCCCTTCGGCACCAGCCCCAGCGCGTGCCCCGACCGGCCGACGCGCTGCAAAAACGTGGCGATGTTCCGCGACGAGCCGATCTGAATCACGAGGTCGATGTAGCCGATGTCGAGTCCCATTTCGAGCGACGCCGTCGCCACGACCGCTTTCAACTGCCCGGACTTCAACCGCTGCTCGGTGTCATGCCGCAGATCGGCCGCCAACGACCCGTGATGGCTGGTGATTGCCTCCTCACCCAGCAACTCGCTCAGTTGATGAGTCAGTCGCTCCGCCAATCGCCGCGTGTTGACGAAGATCAGCGTCGCCCGGTGCCCGTTCACCAGCTCGACGATCCGCTCGTTGATCTCGGCCCACTGCTCATGCATGCAGACCGCCCCAAGTTCGCTGGGCGGAACCTCGATCCCCAAGTCAAGCTGACGCTGGAAGCCAACGTCAATGATGACGGGAAGGGGAGGGGTTGAGAGGTGAGGGTTGAAGGCTGAAGGTGGAGTGTTGAATGTGCGGGGCAAGACTGAGTTCGGAGCTTCTTGCCTTGTCCCCTCGCCCCGGCTTTGCGGGGAGAGGGTGAGGGGGGCTTTCGGTTTTATTCCCTCCCCTCGATGGGGAGGGTTAGGGAGGGGTGACGATTCAGCTTCGGGCGTCAACTCGACTTCGGCCCCCCTCCCCGGCCCTCCCCGCCGAGGGGAGGGAGGAAGATCGGAGTCGTCCTCCGGAAACAGAGTCGGTTCACCATTCGGCCCCCTCACCCTAGCCCTCTCCCCCACTGTGTTCGCATTTTGAAAGACAGGCCGGGGCGAGGGGACCAGAGTCACAACGTGACGCGATTCAACAATCGCCTGCCCCTCAACCCTCAACCCTCGACCATCAACCCCGCCCACCCCCACCAGAAACCGCGCGATCTCTTCAATCGGCCGCTGCGTCGCCGACAGGCCGATCCGTTGCAAACGCTGCGGGCAGAGAGCGGCAAGCCGCTCCAACGTGAGGGCCAGGTGGGAACCACGCTTGTCCCGCACGAGGGCGTGGATTTCATCGACGATCACCGTCTCGACGGTCTTCAGTTTCTCGCGCGCCTTCGGGCTGGTGAGCATCAGATAGAGCGACTCGGGCGTCGTCACCAGAATCTGTGGAGGCCGCCTGACAATCGCCGCCCGCTGCGACGCCGAGGTGTCTCCCGTCCGCAGGCCGACCCGAATCGGCGGGACTTCCAAACCAAGCTCGCTCGCCACGGCCAGGATCTCAGCCAGCGGCACTTCCAGATTGCGGTGCATGTCATTTCGACAAGGCTCGCAGCGGCGAGACATAGACCACGCGAATCTCGTCGGTCAACTCGTTCCGCGCGGCCAATCGCAGCAGCCGGTCGATCGCCGCGAGAAACGCCGTCAATGTCTTCCCGCTCCCCGTCGGCGCGGCAATCAACACATCCCGCCCCGCCACCAGATCAGGCCACCCCAACTCCTGAGGCTCCGTCGGCGCAGCAAACCGCCCCCGAAACCACTGCTGAATCACCGGATGAAATAGTTCGAGAGACATGGAAATGCAGGGAACCACGAAGGCGTCGAGTCAGTGAGCCAACATAAGATTATGCTCCCGCACCTTTCTCCGCGACTCTACCCCTACAGTTGGCCAGCGGACGACGCGACGGGTCAGACGACTTTCCTCAGAAGTACAACCACTCAGTTTCGACCGAGCCAGGAACAAACCACGATGCCCAAATCAAACGCCGCCGCCTGGAACCGACTCAATCGTCAGATCGTGGCGTGTGAGCGTTGTCTACGGTTGAGGTCGTACTGTCAGGCTGTCGCGGTCGAAAAGAAGGCGGAGTTTCGGGAGTGGGACTATTGGGGCCTGCCGGTCCCCAACTTTGGCGATCCGGCCGCGAGGCTGTTGATTGTCGGCTTGGCTCCGGCGGCGCATGGAGGAAACCGGACCGGCCGCGTGTTCACAGGCGACCGCAGCGGCGACTGGCTCTATCGCGCGTTGCACAAGGCCGGCTTTGCCAACCAACCGACATCCACCTCAATCGACGACGGGCTGCTACTGCGCGACTGTGCCATCACGAACCCGTGCCATTGTGCTCCACCCGCCAACAAGCCCACGCGCGAGGAAATCGCCAACTGCTCCGAGTGGTTCGAGCGAACCCTCGCGCTTCTCCCCGTGCGAGTCATCGTCGCGCTGGGACAGACCGCCTGGAGACGAGTGGTCGATCACGCGATCATGGCCGAGTGGCTATTACGAAAAGGCCCTCGCCCCAAATTCGCTCACGGCGAGGAAGTGCCGCTCGACAGCAACCGCCGCTGGCTGATCGGCTGCTTTCACCCCAGCCCGCGCAACACTTTCACGGGTCGCCTGACCGAACCAATGTTCGACGCCGTGTTCGCCCAAGCAAAATCACGGCTGGCATCACGAACGAAGTAACGAGCTTGCCGACAGGCTCAACATCTCGTCTCGTACCACGAATGCATGAGAGCCGGGCGGCACCGCAGCCGTATCGGTTTGTCATCCAGCCGTCATCAAAGAAGTGAGGCTCTGATCGAGCCTCGAATTCTGTCAGGAGACCACAACATGCTGACCAGTCGATGAAGCTTCTTGAAAACTGCGGCGGCCACCGTCGCCGCGACCTCGTTGCCTCAATGGTATCTGGAGGAATTGGCTCAAGCCGCACCGGCGGCAGGCGCAGCCGATGAACAACCTGCAATTGCCTTGATCGGCTGCGGAGGCAGGGGACGTGATGATGCCAAGAACGCCTCGCGGTT
Organism: Schlesneria sp.; assembly: GCA_043757695.1. Lineage (GTDB taxonomy): Bacteria > Planctomycetota > Planctomycetia > Planctomycetales > Planctomycetaceae > Schlesneria. Next base: position 10,209 of record JAYVOX010000575.1, on the reverse strand, counting down.
TGGTCGCATCGTCGCGGTCTGTGACGTGGATGACAAACAAATCGCCGAAGCGAAGAATCAATGGCCCGATGCCGAGTCTTACAAGGACTATCGCAAGGTGATGGATCGACAGGACATTCAGGTCGTCCATCGAGAAAGTCTCGGGAGACATCAATGCCGACGGCAATGGTCTCGGCAGGCGTGGGCGACGCGGGCGCTGGTGAGGCCCCGATCGGCACCTCCACCACGAGGGATTTGCGAACGGATTTGGCGCGAGAATTGGACACGAGAAGACCCTTCCTTGAAGATCTGGGCTCGCGGTTGCGGCCCTGGCGACTGTGCGGGTTGACCTCGGAAAAGACGGCCGGGATCAAGCTCTCCCACGGCCTCGAAGGCCCAGGGGACAAGTATCTCGCGACCGCCGTGTGGCTCTGCTCCGTTCGCTCCACTCACTCCGCAGAACCACACGGCGGAGCAAGCTGACACCAGATTGAGGCTCTCAACCAAACATAAAAGGGGACCAGAAAAGTGCCACTCTCCGGAATGCTGGTCACACCCATTTCAAAATTGGTCGTTGTTACAGGACATTGATGGCAGACTTGATTCGTCGGCCAATTTTGAAATTTGAACACCCGACCCCTGTTTGAGACGCCTGTCGGCGGAGCGACGGGGCAACAGTTCGCGAGCATCACCCGCCGGCGACAGCGCGTTTCTCGGACGGCTGGGGAGACGGGCCGGGAGCTGTTGGCGCGGGTGCAGGCGGCGCGGGCGGGAAGACGTTGCGGGGGGCGAGGGCATCGGCGGGGCGAGTCAGGTCCAACAACGTCGGTTCGACGGGGAAGTCGATGTGATTCGGGTTGAGCTGCCGCTTCGCCTCCTTCAGCAGGAAGTCCACGCTTTGGAATGGCTCGGGGCCGCAGTCGTGCCAGCGGATGCGACCTTCTCCGTCGATCAGGTACGTCGCGTGAAGCGGAACTTTCTCGAAGTCATCGAATGCCTGATAGAGCTTGAACGCCGCGAACGAATCGTCTGAGACCAGTGGGAACGGGAACGTGCCGTCCTTTTTGAAGCGCTCGTGCGACTTCTTCAAATCGTCGAGGCTATCGGTGCTGACCGCGATCAGAGAGATGCCGGCGTCGGCGTACTCTTGCGTCTTCGGAGCGAACGCCTGCAACTGCTGGGCACAGTGCAAGCAGCCGTAACCGAGATAGAAGATCACGACCACCGGACGACCGCGATACTCGGCGAGCGTTCGCAATTTTCCATCGGCATCGGGGAGCGACCAATCGGCCGCAGGCGACGGCTGCCACGTGAAGGGACCGAGTGAGTCGAGGCTCGGTCGCTGGCCCACGTCGTCCTTCGCGGGAGACTTCACGCGCCAATCCTGTCCGAACCCGAGTTCCAGCGCGATCGGGGTGAGTCGCGCGAAGGGAGGAGCATCCAAATCGAGTTGCCCCGAAATCTCACGCAGCTTCTCGAACGACTGCTTCGCTTCGTCCTTCTTGTCGAGTTGCCAGAGCATCTGCACGAGGTGAGCCAGCGGGCGGACTTCGTTCTCGTGTGAGTTGGCGTGATCGCGCATCGCCTTCAGTGCGTCATCAGGTTTCCCCGCGAGTCGCAACACTTCGGCGAGATAAGGCTCATCGACGTTCGTCGCCTTCTTGAGTCGCTCGTGCGCTTCAGCCGGTTTGCCTTCGGCCAACAACACGTAGCCCTGTAATTCGTCGATGGCTCGTTCGAGAACGCGAATCTTTTCCGAAGTCGGTTGCTTGGCTTGAGTCTCCGCCGCTTCAATGGCTTTCGCGTCCTTGCCCTCGAACCGTGCCTTGGCGTTGGCCAGATCGACCGCTTCGTCCTGATCTTGTTGGAGTCGCTTCAAGCGGTGTTCGAGCAACGCCAATTGAGTCGTCCCGTTCTGAGCGTCACCCTTGCGGAAGTAGGCTCGCCCGAGCGCACGGAAGCGTTTGACTTGCTCGGCAGGATCGTCGGTCGGGGCGAGGTATTGGGTCTGCGCGTCGGCGATCAGTTGGTCCCACAACTCGTACTGCGTGTAGGTCTCGAACAGCCGCAGCCGTCCGTAATGGGCGCTCCCTCCACCGGGGAACGGGTTGTATTTCGGGTGTCTCGGGAGTTCGATCGTGTTCCGCGACAAAGCGATCGCCTCGCGCACGCGGCCGACGCTTTGCAGGTTCCGCACCAGCCATTCGTTGTTGTGCGCGAAGTTGTGAATGCGGTCGGGCAGAATGCCGTCACGCATCATGTAAGCGTGGTCGGTGCGCGTGGACGCCTCCTGCTGCCAAGCCGAATCGGCGTACCGCTTGAGCTTCGCGAACGTGTGTCCCGACATGTGCCACATGTGCGCGATCCCCGGTGCCGACTGGCCGCACTGCGCCGCCGAGTTCACCGCTTGAGACGCCTTCTCGGTATCCCACAGATGGATACGGTAGTGATGACACGGATGGAGCGGGTTCACCGCCAACACGTCGTTGAGCAGCGCATCAATCGCGAAGTAGGTACTCAGGCCGAGGTCGGAGCGGTTCTGCCACAGCGTCAGGCCAAGCAGCGCTTTGGCCTCAACGTCGTCCGAGAACTTGTACAGGATGTTCTCAATCGCGTTGACATAGTTCTGGGCGCGGGTCTTCTTTTTCTTCTCGTCGCCGGTCTCGGCCTTGTACCAGGCGTCGAGGGCTTCGAGGTACATCCGCTCTCGTTCGCTGGCGGTCCCCTTCAGCTTGACCGCTTCGGCGAGGAACAACTTCGCCCGCTTATCATTGTTGACGTTGGCGAGAGCCATGCCCCAATAGGCCATCGCGCACGAGTGATCGAGCACACAGACCTGACGAAAGGAACGCTCGGCCTCGAAGTACCAGAAGCCGTGGAGTTGCCCGAGTCCCTGATTGAAGAACGCTTGCGACTGCGGGTCTTTCGACGTGATCGCAAACGACACGTTGCCCGTCGTTCCCATCAAGTAGGCCGCTCGACGCGGCCCTTCGTCGAACGCCTCGCCGTGCAACGAGTGTCCCGGATCAACGACATTCGCGGGCTTGAGGGCACTGGCCGGACCATCCTCCGCCGACCAAGCCGTCGAAGCGGCAAGCAACAGTGCAGCGGCAGCAGACCAACATCGCATAATCATCTTTCCAAGTCGGCTGATTTGAACACGGGGCTTCTTGATGTCAAAAGTTCGTCACGAATGAGCCACACTGTTGTGACTCATGGACTGAAGTACAACGTTCCGCTTCATCCGTGCTCCGGCCCTGCCATCCGTGCGATCAAACTTCTTCAGATCAGAGGGAATCGCACGGATGGCAGGGCCGGAGCACGGATGAAGCGGCGGCAATCCAAGCATCGTTAATCATTCACGCACTCGCTGATGCTGCGGGTGATTTGAGGTCATTTCACTCCGCTTTCCCGAGCAACTTCTCCAACAGCCTTCCCAGTTCGGGGCCGCGCGCCTTGAGCGAAACGACCTTGCCATCTTTGCCCACAAGGAACGCCGAAGGGATGCCCGAGATGCCGTAAAGCTGAGCCACCGGATGATTCCAGCCCGTTCCCTGTTGAAGGTCTTCGTCGTAGAGCTGCGTCCACGGGAGTTCTTCTTTTTCGATGAACTTGTCGAGCGGTTCACGGCTCTTGTCGAGACTGATGCCGACGACATCAAAGCCCTGCTCGTGGAACTTTTTGTAGTTGGCTTTGACGTTGGGGAGTTCGGCGATGCACGGGCCGCACCACGTCGCCCAGAAGTCGACTAGCACGACCTTGCCGCGATACGAAGTCCAGTCGAACTGTTCGCCATCGAGTCGCTTGGCGTCGATCTCCATGGTACTCCCGAGCAGACCGGCGCGCCGCGCGGTCCCGCGCATCCGCGTCGCCATGTCTCGCAATGCGGGCGTGCCTTGATGCTCGGCCAAGTCGGCAACCTTGTTGTAGTACGCGGCCGCTACTGGAGGACTGGCGGACGCTTCCAACACTTTGCCCAACTGCATGACCTCGGGCATCACCGCACGATCGAACTTTTTCTTTTCCGCCTTGGTGAGGACTTCTTCGGCGAGTGCGTTCCGATCAGCGTCATTCAGCTCTTGAGCATTCAGGATGCGAACGGTCGTCCATTTCTCAGTGGCGGCCGATGCCACGATCGGGTTTGGATCCTGCTTCATCAGCGTGACAGCCGTCATCGCTTCCGGACCCGCGCCGGGGATGTCATTCGCGGCGAGCATGATGAGCGAACCGAGTTTCATCGCGACCGCTTGTTCCGCCACTTTGTCGTCCGGTTTCTGCTTCAGGATGGCGTCGCCCGCCGCGATCATGGCTCGCTGCACTTTGACGGCGTGATCGATCAGCTCTTCACGGTTGGCAAACTTCGGTCGCTTCAGTTGAAGCTGCTTGATGAAGGCCATGATCTCTTCGGGCGTCCCCTCGGGGATTGCATAGTCGGGGTCGGTCTCCGCCGCAGCGACCGCAGTTGGCTTGACCTCTTCGGCCTGAGCCGCTGAAGAGACAAGCCCCGTTCCGCGCGAGGCGGCGACGGTGGCGAGAACGATCGGAACAGCAGCAGTCAGTAGCAGTAAACAGGTACGAGGCGTAAGACGGCGATGAACCATTGCGGACTCCAAACGGCTGGGAAGAGATTGAACCAAGGCGAGCATCCGTGACGTAGCCCGCATCAAGATACTCTGCTGCAACGACGATTGGCGAGCCGGTGCCGAAGCTCAATTCAGTCAGCCCAAGCCGCCAGCGAGTCGTACCGGTTGTCGGGATGATTCCGGTCGCTCGTCCGTCTACACTCCCGCCCGTGCGGAGGCTTGTCTGCCCGTTGGATCAGTCACCTGCCGCTCGCCTCACGGGTGATTTTATTCCTCATGCGGTCAGGCTTGACCGGTTGTTGCAACCTGCGAGTGCAAGTCCGGCGAGTGCGAGTCATGGAATGCCTCGCCTACGTCGATCAGTCATCCCTGACTGAGATGCTCCGTCCTGTGAACCGGCCCATTCCCTCCGCGCGAGATTTAGGATCGTTCGAGAAATTACTGTCCGGTTTGAGCAGTGATTCCACTGGCAGACTTGGGCCGCAGCACAAGGTAGCCCTGTCGCTCCGCGACAGGTAGCGAGATGAACCAGCCCGCGATTTTGCGAACCGATGTCACGAGACTCATCACGCCGTTCCCGCGCCCGCGCTTCCTGTCGCGGAGCGACAGGGCTACCTTGGTCAACCCGCTGCTGACAGTGATTTCTCGAACGATCCTTAGATCCGCTTGTTCAAAAACTTCGGATGTCTGCGGAGGCATTTCAAGTTTGGTGTCGTACTCGATCGTCTCTTTCAAGGAATCACTCGTCATGGCCGATGCTGACTTGCTCACCAACAATCCGTTGCTCGCTTCGACTGGCTTGCCTGACTTTGCGGCCATTCGTCCCGAGCATGTCGTTCCAGCGGTGACGCATTTGCTGGCGGCGGCGGCGACGAAACTCGAAGTGGTTGAGCGAGAGTTGGTGCCGACATGGGCCGGTACGATCGGGAGGTTGGAGGAACTCGACCGGCCGTTCGAGTACGGATGGAAGCCGATCGGGCACTTGTTCGGTGTGTTGAACTCGGACGAGCTGCGAACCGCTTACGAGACCGCGTTGCCTCAGATCGTGGAGTTCGGGTTGCGAGCCAGTCAGAGCGAACCGATCTATCGCGCGTTGAAGGAACTGAAGGGAAGTGACGAATGGTCGCGACTCAATGAGGCTCAGCAACGGATCATCGCCGACCGGATCAAGGGAGCCGAGTTGTCAGGGATCGCACTCGTCGGTGAACAGCGCGAGCGATTCAACGCCATCGAACAGGAGCTGTCTCAGGTCTCGACCGAATTCTCGAATCATGTCCTCGATGCAACGAAGGCGTTCTCGCTGGAAGTGACCGACGCGGCGGATGCGGAAGGTTGGCCGAGTACGCTCCGAAACTTGGCGGCCAAGTCGTGGAACAAGGCTCACTCGGCAGGCGACTCGACCGGCAACACACCCGCGCAGGTGGCGACTCCTGAAGCGGGGCCGTGGCGTGTCACGCTGGAGATTCCGCTCTATCAGCCGTTCATGGAACATTGCCGCAATCGCACGTTGCGCGAACAACTTCATCGGGCGTTCGTCACGCGCGCGGCGGCGGGGGAACTCGACAACGGGCCGCTGATCACGCGGCTGTTGGCGCTGCGACAAGAGAAGGCGCGGCTGCTCGGCTACAACAACTTTGCCGAAGTGAGTCTCGCGCGGAAGATGGCTCCCAGCGTGGAGGCCGTGCGGCAGATGGCGGCTCAGTTGCGAGATGCCTCGTGGGCGGCAGCGGTGCGAGATTTGGACGACATCAAATCGCTCAAGGCCGCGCGGGGTGATGCCTCGCCGCTCGAAGTTTGGGACGTGGCATTCTGGTCCGAGCGACTGCGCGAAGCACGTTACGCCTACACCGATGATGAACTTCGTCCGTACTTCCCGTTCGAGAAAGTGTTGGACGGATTGTTCCAACTGCTCGGCCGCTTGTTCGGGATCACGATTCATAAGGCGACCGACAACGTCAGCCTGTGGCACTCCGACGTGCGGTTCTATCGCGTTCACAATGAGAGTGGTGAACAGATCGCTGGGTTCTATCTCGATCCGTTCTCGCGCCCCGAGAACAAGCGCGGTGGCGCGTGGATGGACGATTGTCTCGGACGACGCAAGTTGGGTGAGGCCAGCGCAACGCAGATTCCCGTCGCGCATCTTGTCTGCAATCAGACGCCGCCACATGGAGAGACTCCAAGCCTGATGTCGTTCCGCGAAGTCGAAACGCTGTTCCACGAAATGGGTCACGGGCTGCAACACATGCTGACGCAGGTCGATGATGCCGATGCGGCCGGGATCAATGGCGTCGAGTGGGACGCGGTCGAGCTACCAAGTCAGTTCATGGAGAACTGGTGCTATCACCGGCCGACGCTGCTCAGTTTGACCGGCCACTATCAAACGAATGAGCCGCTGCCAGAAGCTCTGTTCGAGAAGGTCCGCGCCGCGAAGAACTATCGCGCGGGGTCGATGATGCTGCGGCAACTGCTGTTCGGTCTGACGGACATGGCGTTACACTCCGACTTCGATCCCAGCGGCACTGAGTCCGCACACGATGTGAATCGCCGACTCAGCCAAACGATGAGCGTCCTGCCGTTGCTGCCAGAAGATCGTTCGCTGTGCTCGTTCCAACACATCTTCAGCGGCGGCTATTCGGCGGGCTACTACAGTTACAAGTGGGCTGAGATTCTGAGTGCCGATGCCTTCAGCGCGTTTGAAGAAGCGGGCCTCGATGATGCAGCGGCCATCGCGGCGACGGGCCGTCGTTTCCGCGACACCGTGCTGTCGTTGGGCGGCAGCCGCCACCCGATGGAAGTCTTCCGCGCCTTTCGCGGTCGTGAGCCAAACGCGACGGCGCTGCTCCGTCACTCCGGGCTAACGTGACAGCACGGGCCTCTCTCGAACCGTACCACATCGTTGGAATCGCTCTATCCCGTGCGATCGGCAGCGTTGCGACAGCCTCTTCAATCGCCGAAGTCCCCGCGGCATTTTTGAACTGTTGACTCAAGGAGGCACTTTTGCGAACGCGATGACCGCGAGTGACCGATGCTGTGGAAAGTGGATCGGCGCGAAGCGTTTGAGGATTGGGAGAGGCATTCGACCATTGGAGTCGATCCGAAATCTTTTCGGATCGTGACGACGGTGACGGTGCGAGCAATTCCTCCTGAGCGATCGGCGGCGCGTGCGAAGTCGAGACTTCGCGGGATCCGCTGAATCATCGCTTGGGGAGGGTCGAGTGAAGATTGGCCTGCGCAGCCTGTTTGATCCAGCGGTTCGGCTGATGAACCGTCTGTCGTACCCGCGTAAATTCGCGGTCGCGGGGGCGTTGTTTGCGCTGCCACTCATGCTCGTCACGTGCCTCTACATCGAGACGTTGACTGAGAAGGTTCAGCACGCACAACACGCTCAAGCAGGTAGCCGGGCCTTACGATTGATGGTCCCCATCTGGCAGTCCTTGTGTGAGCACCGACGATTCTTGCTGCGAACACCGGATGCTCAACCAGAGGCACACCGCAACGCTTGCAACCAGCTTCGCGACGGATTGGAGCAACATTGCCAGGGCATCGATCGCGCGCATGAATCGACGCAGCGCGTCTTCGCGGCGGCATCACGCTGGGAGCTGTTTCAGGCGAAGATCCGGGCGTTCCGAACCCTGCCGCCGGAGCGCGAGGCGGCACTGGACAGCGACACGCTCCTGCGCGAGTTGATCGACGACTTGTTGACGGTCTTCCGGCAACTCGCCGATGTTTCCAATCTGACCGCCGACTCCCGACAGGACAGCCAGAATCTCGCGAGGGCATCGACGCGGTGGCTGCCGGAATTGATTCAGGTCCAAGACCGATTGAGCGAACAGTTGCTGGCTCAAAAAACGGTTGCCGGATCGGCAGCGCCACTCGGTTTGGAGTTTGCAGAGTCACTGGTCCATCGACATCTGTTGCTCGACCTGACTCGCGACGGCTTGTTTGACGCCGTCCAGCACGACGCCAGGTTGACTCAACATCTGCAACCGACCTTATTCAAATGCAGCGACTCCATCGCAACCGCCGAGCGTGCGCTGCGAGAAGCGCTGCGCGGCCCAGAGAGTCCACTCACGATGGACGAGATTCAGCGTCTCAACAGCGTGGCTGTGAACGACACGTTCTTGCTCCTCGTGGAGTGCATGAATTCGTTCGACGAACTGATTGGCACTCGCTCCGTGGCGGTGGCGCATCAGCGGCTGCAACTCATCGGCCTGACGATGCTTCCAGTTATGCTGGCCATCTATCTTGGCGTCGGCTTTTGTATCGCCGTCATTCGTACGGTCGATCGAATGCGGGATGTCACGGAACTGGTCTTGGCCAACGATTGGCGCGGCCACGACGCGATCACGATTGAAGCGCAGGACGAGTTGGGTCGCATGATTGGTGATTTTGGCCGGATCACCGGTCGTCTGCGTGAGGAATGCGCGATCGCAACTGCCGAAGCGGCGCGCGCCTTGGCCGCCGAAGTTTCACTGCGGATCAGCGAAGAGCGTTTCAAACTCGCCTTGTGTGGTACCAACGACGGAATCTGGGACTGGGACTTACAAACCGATCACGTCTTCTACTCACCACGCTTCAAGGAGCTACTCGGCTACGAAGACGAAGAGATCGGAGTCTGGTTGTCTTCGATGGCCGACGTGCTGCATCCCGACGATTTCGAGTCGACTTGGATTGCTGTCGAACGCCATTTGCGGGACAGGATTCCCTACCACATTGAGCATCGTCTGCGAACCAAGAGTGGCGAGTACCGCTGGTATCTGGAACGAGGCCAGGCGGTCTGGAACGAAGCTGGTGAAGCCGTCCGCATGGCCGGTTCCATTAGTGATGTCACCGCGACGCGCCAAGCCGCCGAAGCGCTACGAGCCAGTGAAGACCAACTTCAAGCAATTCTCGATAACACTCCCGCCGTCATCTATGTGAAAGATGTCGAAGGCCGTTACCGATTGACCAACGGACAGTTCGCGCGGGTGTTTCATCAAAGTCAACAAGAGGCCGTCGGCAAGACCGACTTCGACTTGTTCCCCAGGGAGGTCGCCGAGTCGTTCCATCGTCGAGACGCCCGTGTGCTGCGACTCAATCGTCAGGAGCAGACGGAAGAGGTCGTGCCGCACGCTCAAGGATTGCGTACGTATCTGTCGGTGCGATTTCCCATGCGCGACGCGAATGGGAAATCCTATGCGGTCTGCGGGATTTCGACCGACATCACGCATCGTAAGTTGGCGGAGAACCGCGAACGCCTCCGCAATCACGTCTTAGAGTTGTTGGCCAGTGGCGAGCCACTGTCGGAGATTCTCTCCGCCCTCGCAGTGGGAGTCGAAGCGGAGTTGCCCGCTCAACGCTGTTCCATTTCGGTCCTCGACAAAACGGGACATCGCTTGTTCACCGCAGCGGCTCCCCAGTTGCCGAACTTCTATAACGAAGCCGTGAATGGGCTTGAGATTGGCCTCGGTGTCGGATCCTGTGGAACGGCCGCTTTCAAGGGTGAACGAGTCATTGCCGAGGATATCCAGACTCATCCTTACTGGGCAAATTACAAGGAATTGGCGGCCCGCGCCGAACTCGCCTCCTGCTGGTCGGAACCGATTCGTGGTGAGACGGGCACGGTCTTGGGGACATTTGCCATGTATGGCCGCGAAGTGGGCGGCCC
>JAYVOX010000574.1:0-4287 GCA_043757695.1 Schlesneria sp. | reverse complement strand
GCCTCGGAACAGCGGCGGCCTGCGGCGCGAGGCATCGGCCGAGCGCGTGAACGTCACCGCGAAGACGACCAGCACACCGACGATGAAGCCTTCATAAATGTGGGCACCCGTCTTGATAATCTTGGCGACACCATCAATCACGACACGCAAAAAGAGTGCGCCGAGTAACGTCCCCGGCACGGTGCCGATCCCTCCTTGCAGACTGCATCCACCCACGACCGCCGCCGCGATCGCGTTCAGTTCTGCACCTCGACCCAGCGTTTGCGGCACTGCGGCACTCTGATCACAGATCGCGAGGACTCCCGCCAGCGACGCGAGGACCGCACTGAGGCAATACGCCAACCACTTCAAGCGATCAGTCTGAATGCCGCTGAGTCGCGCTGCTTGCTCGTTGCCCCCGAGCGCATACAGATGCCGCCCGGTCACGGTCTTCGCGAGCAACAGCCACACCGCCGCCGCCAGCACCGCGAGTAACACGGCCGGAATCCAGATCGACTTCGCGAGGTAGCGAAACCTCTCGTCGTTGATGTTGATTTGCGAGCTGGCTCCGCCGATGACCGACAGCGTGACGTTCTCAATGATCGCCATGCTGAGGCTTCGCAGCCCGACGAGCGTCCCCAACGTGGCCACGAACGGCGGCAGGCCGATCACCGTGATGAGCCACGCATGAAGGCTGCCGATTAACAGTCCCACGACCAACGTCCCGGCAATCGCCAGACCCATCGTGGTCACGTCGAGCGGTTGATTGCCGAGCATGGCTTCGGGCGACAGCAGCAACAGCAGTGACGCGCAGACCGTCCCACTAAAAGCGATCACGGAACCGGTCGAAAGGTCGATGCCACCCGAGATGATGACGATCGCCGCTCCCAGCGAGATCAGCCCCAACTGAGTCGTCTGGCGCGTGAGGTCGATGAGACTCGCCTGCGGATCGCGCCAGTAGTTGTGCTGCGCATCGAGCAGCGTTGTCAGCACGATCACGACGCCAATCGCCATCAGCAGACTGACCTCATGCCGCCGCCAGAACCGCACCCACGCTTCGCTCATCAATCACTCCGAACTGTGTTCAGCTTGAGTGCGAGTCGTGGAACGCCTCGCCTACGTAGCTCAGACGTTCCACGACTGAGATGTTCCTCAACACCACCCGTCACGACTGCTTCAAGCCGTACTGGTCGAGCCACGCGCGGAACTTGTCGAGGAGCATGAACTCGACCTTCGGCCCAAACTGGTCGGCCTTCAGTGGAGACTGGTCGCTCGGGACGATCACTTTCAGACCGGTGTCGAACAGGTCGCCGTTGGGCTGTCCAAGCTCGGGCAACATCTCGGACACGACTTCCTTCTGGTCCTTGGTCAACGCCAGCATCAGACGCACGCCCTGATGGCCCATCGCGTACGGATTCTGCACGACCATCGCGTCAACCTGACGTTCCTGCATGGCAATGATCGTGTTCGGTTCGGCGTCGAACACGACAATACTGAAGTCGTCGCGACGCTTCAGTTCGCCCACGACCACGTCCACGATGGCGGGGGCGTTGTACGACCAGATGCCAACCAACGTGTTGACCTTCGGGTGGTTGCGAATGGCATTGCGAACGTTCTCGCGGGCGCGGTCGAGTTGCACGTCATCGGCCATCACGTCGGTCTTGGTGAACTTCTCACCGGCTCCTTCCGAGAAGCCGCCGATCCGTTCGATGGCGTTCTGAGCTTCGGTCAACCCGACGAACGCGACGAACTCACCGCCGTCGGGTCTCACGCCCAAGGCACACTGACCGAGGACACGCCCACCGACCACGTTGTCGGTTCCGACGAACGCGGTGCGCGCATCGCGGAACTTTTCGCGATCGATGTCCGAGTCGATCGTCAGAATCTTGACGCCCTTCTTTTGCAGCGTCCGCAACTCGTCTGCGATGGCGGCATTGTCGGCCTTTGTCACCGAGATGCCGATGGCGGCGACATCTCCCTGACTGCCGTACTGCTTCAACTTGTCAATCTGTCCGGCAGGCGTGCCGTCGTTGGTTTCCATGACTGCGGTGAACCCGGCTTCAGCGAGTTTGAACTCCTTCTCGGCGTCTTGCAGTCCGGCGCGACAGGCATCCCAAAACGGTGAGTTCCCGTTGGTCAGCAGGATGATTCGCTTCTTTTCACCAGCGGGAGCCGCATCATGCGCCGCCGCCGCCGCCGCTTGTGTCGGCGAACCGCTGTGTCCCGTTGCAGGACCACCGGCCGGTCCCGCTTTGGGGACCGAGGCATCACAACCGACGAAGCAACTCGCCATCAAGGCCACTGACCAACCGAACGACCACGGACGCAAACGAAGCAACATGCTGAAACCTCAAGGAAGTGAGTGAGAGAACGGAGTTCCAATGAGGCCGCACGATACAAGCCGCGCGGACGACCATCAATGACGCGGAGTCCGGCAGACACGGCTCCGTCCAGTTTGAAGTTGCGGGGATTGTAGGGTGCGGTCGAGTCTTCGAGGCCCACCGTAAGTCGTTGCCGAAATGGTGGGCCTCGAAGACTCGACCCACCTTACTTTGAAACGGGGAAGAGCCGTAGTCAGGCAGAAGAGGTACTCACGAGCGATACATCACGCGGCGGAAATTGACGCCAAGTAGCGCTACTGTAGTCCCGTCGCTCCGCCGACAGGATGTCTTGTCGGCGGAGCGACAAGACTACAGTAAGGTCGCCAGCGATTGCGTCAGTTCCCCCCGCGCGAGGCATCACCCAACCGGGGGCCTGCCCAACCTCGAAAAACGAACGTGCCCACGCGGAACGTGGGCACGTGTTACATGAGGCCAGCGGCCCGGAGATGGATCACTTCTTAACGGGCTGCTCCACGGCAGCGGGCTTGATGGCCTTCGGCTCACAGTAGTGCAGCGCGATCAGTACGTAGGCGGTCGCGAGGTCAGGGTTGCCCTCGTACCAGCGGTCGTTCTTGTTGAGCCACGCGCCGTTCTCCTGTTGTTGCGAGAAGAGGTGTTCGGCCAGCTCCTTCCGCCAGTCGTGAACCTTCCCGTCGGCGTCCTTCACGAGGTCAAGTTCCATCGTCGTCAAAGCCTTCGCGAACATCTGGTGGTAGTAGAAGACCCCTTGCTGACCGAGGCCGGGGTTTTCAGTCACGGAGTAGAACTTCGTGATCCAGTCGATCGCCGCTTTCACACGCTGATCTTCGGGAGTCAGTCCGGCGTAGATCATGCTCTTCAGCCCGGCGTAGGTCATGCTGCCGTAAGACCGCAGGCCCCCGTTCGCCGTGTTGCCTGCTTGAGAATTCCCACCCGCTGCCGGCGTGTAATAGAAGCCGCCGTCGTTGACCTTCGAGGCGTGCGGCGTCGTGTTGTGTTCGGTCTCCAAATTCTGGCAGCGTGACAAGAAGACGAGCGCCTTCTGCACAGCCGGATCATCCTGCTTGGCTCCCGCTGCCTTCAGGGCATCGAGAAAGAAGACCGTGTTCGACAGATCGGGCCGGTCGCCCGTGCGGCCATAGCCAGCGCCGCCGTACTTCGGGTCAGATTTGTCGGTCGATTCGCTGTCGTCCCATTGCAGCTTGCGGAGAAAGGCGTCGGCCTTTTTGATTGTCTCGGTGTACTTGCCGGTCTTGTTCGCGGCGTTGAACGCGAGCAAACAAATCGCCGTTTCGTAGTTGCTGTGATGGCTCTTCGGAAAGTAGATGCCGCCGTCGGGCTGAATGAAGGTCGCGAGATGTTTGAGTCCCTTCTCCACGGCGGGGTCCGTCACCGCGACGCCACTCTCCAGCAGCGAATAGGTGATGAGTCCCGAGATGCCGGGCGCTTCGGGCGAAGTCCAATGGCCACCTTCCGCCTGACTCGTCTTGAGGAAGTTGATCGCCTGCTGACGCGACTTGGACAACTCTTCCCCCTTCGGCCCGACAGTTTGAGCCAGAGCACTGGTCCCGGACCACAAGACCGACACGACCAGCACCCACGAACCGAACCGCGAAGAACTCAACCACGAAGCTGTGCGAGACATGTTGCACCCTAAATTGAAGTCTGAAAATTGGCAGGACCGCCGACCGAGGGACACCATACGTGGCAACGACTCGATTGGGAATCGAATGCTCAGGTCAACTCAGGGCGGTTCCGTTTTTCCTGTAGGGTGAGTCGAGTCTTCGAGGCTCACCGTAAGTCGTGACTGCGTTTGGTGAGCCTCGAAGACTCGACTCACCCTACCGTTTTTGCTGCTTCAAGAACTGAACCGCCCTACGGGGCAACTCAGGAGCGGCGTTTCAGGGCAGCTTGTCCGAGTGACTGCATGAGGCCGATGCCGCTCAGC
>JAYVOX010000573.1:0-4290 GCA_043757695.1 Schlesneria sp. | reverse complement strand
AGTCAGGTGTACGGTGCTCTCATCATGGGCATCGCCTACTCGCTGACCGAAGAGCGGATCATGGACAACAAAACCGGCCGCTTCATCAACGCGAACCTGGTCGATTACAAGCTGCCGCGCATCGGTGACATCGGCGACTTGGTGGTCGAGTTCTACGAACCCGAAGACCAGTACAAACGCGGTGTGATCGGCTTGGGCGAACCCCCGGTGATCGCTCCAGGCGCGGCGATCTCAAACGCGGTGGCCAACGCCATCGGCGTGCGCGTCCCCGTGCTGCCGCTCACCCCGAAACGAGTCCTCGACGCCCTCAAGAAAGCATGATTCTTCGCCTTGTCCCCTCGCCCCAGCTTTGTGGGGAGAGGGCTAGGGTGAGGGGTCTTCAGTTCGCATCGTCGATTTCAAGTTAGTCAACAAAAGGAGCCAGAGCATGCAGGCTTTTGAATACGCTCGTCCCGAAACCGAAGCTGAGGCGATTGAGTTCCTCGGCACCAGCGCCGGTCAGACGGCGGTCCTTGCTGGCGGAACCGACTTAGTCAGCCTGATGAAGGCCGAGTTGCTCACGCCGTCGCGCGTCGTCGATCTCAAACGCATCCCGTCGCTGGGTGAGGTGACTCGCGCGGATGGCGGCGTGCAGATCGGATCGCTCGTCACGCTGAGTGATCTGATCCAGCATCCGCTGCTCGGCGGATACCGTTCGCTGCTCGATGTCGTTGAGGGCGTGCGAGCCATTCAGGTCCAAGGGAGCGGGACGGTGGGAGGCGATCTGTGCCACCTGCCGAACTGTTGGTACTTCCGCAGTGGTTACGGACTGCTCGCGCTGGACAAGGGCGTCTCACTGCCCGAGGCGGGCGACAACCGGTATCACGCGATCCTCGGCAACAGCGGCCCGGCGAAGTTTGTGAATGCGTCGCGGTTCGCTCCCGCCTTGATCGCGTGGGGTGCAAAAGTGCGCGTCATCGGCCCGCAGCCCGACCAAGCCGAATGGCTGCCGATGGAGTACTTCTACATCACGCCCAAGACGAACAGTCAGGGCAACACGGTGTTGAAGCCGGGCCAACTGATCTCGCACATCTGGCTGCCGGATGCGGGACAGACGGCCAGCGCGACGTATGAGGTTCTCCAGACGGAGGGCCTCGATTGGCCACTCGCTTCGGCGGGCGTGACGCTCGGTCTCGACGGCGGCTATATCCGCGAAGCTCGCATCGTGATGGGGCACGTCGCTCCCGTGCCGTGGATTGCTAATGATGCGGCTCGTCTGTTGATCGGCCAGCCACTGAATGACGACACCGCAGGTATGGCGGCTGACGCGGCGGTCGCTCGCGCCACTTCGCTCTCGATGAACGAATACAAAGTCCAACTTGCCCGAACCGCCGTGAAGCGAGCGCTGCTCAAGGCGGCGGGCAAGCTGGAGATGTGATTGCCGCTGAGTCTTCCTGCCTTGTCCCCTCTCCCCCCGTCATCGGGGGAGAGGGCTAG
Organism: Schlesneria sp.; assembly: GCA_043757695.1. Classification (GTDB taxonomy): domain Bacteria; phylum Planctomycetota; class Planctomycetia; order Planctomycetales; family Planctomycetaceae; genus Schlesneria. The sequence continues at coordinate 2,814 of JAYVOX010000573.1, read as the reverse complement.
GGTGAGGGGGCGAGCGGTGATGACGACAACGAAGACTGGAAGATTGAAAAGAGAGGACCGAAGAAACGCCCCCTCACCCTCACCCTCTCCCCGCAAGGCCGGGGCGAGGGGACAAGGCCAAAAGCGAAGACATAGCACAAGCAATCTGAACCAACGCCACGATCCGAACTTGATTCCGCACGATCCAAATCTGATTCCATCCCACTCTCCAACGGAGTGTTCCTCATGTCTCAACTCGAAGTGATCCAACCCGGCCCGCGTTGTCGCAGCCTGTTGTCGAAGGGCCTCTACATCAACGCCGGTCTGCCCAAGGGCAAGGAAGTGACCGGCGACGGCAACTTCTGGTGCGGCAAGACACAAAAGGTCTACGGCCCCGATGACCGCATCTGCGACGGCGATCGCTGCACCGATGCCACGCGAAGCTGCTACGAAGACTGACCGCATCGCGGCGGAACCGACTGCATTCACAAGGGCAGGCCGACCTCATCTCGTTGGGATCAGCCTGCTCTTTCGTGTTTGCGAGGGGTGAAACGCGGCTGAACCACCTGCTCCCTGATCTCGATAACGCCCGAGACAACGCCTCGGAGAACGATCACGTCACGCATCTGGCGACTTGATCGCTCTACGGGTACTTCAGACGCTCGCAGCGCCCGACGCGACCTATCATTGTGTCGCGCAATCTTGCCTCAGCAGACAGAGTTGTTCGCAACACCAACGCCAATTCACACCCGTGATAAATCAAAGCTCCCCATGTTTGAACAAGCCTTCAAGAACATTGACGACGTGCTTTGGAAAGAGGCCGGTTGCACGACCGAACTCGACTACACCGAGCAGACTTCGTGGCTGTTGTTTCTGAAGTACCTCGACGGGTTGGAGCAGGACAAGGCCGACGAGGCCGCGTTGGAGGGGAAGAAGTACGCCTTCATTCTCGACAAGCCGTATCGCTGGGAAGCGTGGGCCGCGCCCAAGGGCAAAGACGGCCAGATTGACCACAACAAGGCTCAGGCTGGCGACGATCTGCGCGACTTCGTCAACGGGAAGTTGTTCCCGTATCTGCACGGCTTCAAGCAGCGGGCCAGCGGGCCGGACACGATCGAATACAAGATCGGTGAGATTTTCGGAGAGATCAAGAACCGGATTCAGTCGGGCTACAACCTGCGGGAGATCATCGACCACATCGACGAGTTGCGGTTCCGTTCGCAGACCGAGAAGCATGAGCTGTCGCATCTGTACGAAGCCAAGATCAAGAACATGGGGAACGCCGGGCGGAACGGCGGCGAGTATTACACGCCGCGTCCGCTGATCCGCGCGATGGTGCAAGTCGTGAAGCCGAAGATTGGCCAGCGGATTTACGACGGCGCGGTCGGCTCGGCGGGCTTCTTGTGTGAGGCGTTTGACTACCTGAATTCCAAGCCCGGTCTGACCACGAAGGACGCCAAGACGCTTCAGGAGAAGACCTTCTACGGCAAGGAAAAGAAGTCGCTGGCCTACGTCATCGCGATCATGAACATGATCCTGCATGGGATCGAAGCGCCGAACATCGTTCACACGAACACGCTGACCGAGAACCTCGCCGACATTCAGGAGAAGGACCGCTTCGACGTGGTGCTGGCCAATCCGCCGTTTGGTGGCAAGGAACGGAAAGAGGTTCAGCAAAACTTCCCGATTCGCACCGGCGAGACCGCGTTTCTGTTCCTTCAGCACTTCATCAAGATTCTGAGGGCGGGCGGGCGAGGCGGCGTGGTCATCAAGAACACGTTTCTGTCGAACACCGACAACGCCTCGGTGAGTCTGCGGAAGCTGCTGTTGGAAAGCTGCAACCTGTACGCGGTGCTCGATTGCCCCGGCGGCACGTTTCAGGGGGCGGGCGTGAAGACCGTCGTGCTGTTCTTTGAGAAGGGCGCACCGACGCGGAAGGTCTGGTACTACCAGCTTGAACCTGGCCGCAACATGGGCAAGACGAACCCGCTCAACGACGACGACCTCGCCGAGTTCATCGAGTTGCAGCAGACGTTCGCCGACTCACCGAAGTCGTGGAGCGTGGAGGCCGCCACGATCGACCCGACGACGTTCGACCTGTCGGTGAAGAACCCCAACGGCGGTGAGGCCGTGGTCCATCGCAGCCCCGAAGAGATCATGGACGAAATCGCCGCGCTGGACAGTGAATGTGCGGAAGTGCTGGCGACGATCAGGGGGCTGATATGACCGGGGACTGATATAACCGTCATTCCCGCGCAGGCGGGAATCCAGGTTTTGCAGCGAAGACTCTGGATTCCCGCCTGCGCGGGAATGACGGAAAATCAGAGGGCAAGGCCACCATGATGCAACCCGCCGTCTACATCCTCGCCAGCCAACGCAACGGCACGCTGTACATCGGAGTCACCAGCGACCTTGGCCAGCGAATCTGGCAGCACAAGAACGATGTCGTTGATGGATTCACGAAAGAGTACGGCGTTCACATGCTTGTCTACTACGAACTGCACGAGGACATGGAAAACGCGATCATCCGGGAAAAGCGGCTGAAGAAATGGAATCGGGCTTGGAAGCTTCGGCTGATTGAGGAAATGAATCCGGACTGGAAGGACTTGTATGAATCGATCCTCTAACCGTCATTCCCGCATCTGCGAGAGTCCCTCTGCGGTTCTCGTGCTTTGTCCTTCCCGCGCAGGCGGGAACCCAGTGCCATTGCATTCAGTCAGGGGTCTCACGTCGCACTCGCTGGATTCCCGCCTGCGCGGGAATGACGGAGTGCTGGATGCCGAGAGTGCCGAAGGCATGCAAACCATCCGGGGAATTGAAATGGGACGATCGACC
>JAYVOX010000572.1:0-4296 GCA_043757695.1 Schlesneria sp. | reverse complement strand
TCCCGCGACGCCTGTCCGCCGAGCAAATCGTCGATTCGCTGTTCGCAGCTGTCGGCAAACCGTTCCATGTCGAGGAGATGTCGGTCGATCTCGACAGCCAACGCAGCTTTGAATCGTCACTCAGCATGGGACTTCCCCTGCGCGCGTGGCAGTTCGCGTCGCTCTCGAATGAGCGTGATCGCCCGGCACTGTCGCTCCCCGCAGCTCAGACCATTGTCAACGTGCTGGAGACCTTCGGCTGGCGGGCGTCGAGAACCGATCCGCTCAGCGTGCGACCGATCGAAACGACCGTCCTGCAACCGGCGGTCCTCGCGAATGGAGTCGCCGCGAAGCGCATCACGCAACTGAGCGACGACAGCCTCATCACCGAGTTGGCTCTCGAAGAACAACCGCTCGCAGAGTTCATCGACTCTGTCCACCGCGCGATCCTCACCCGACCCGCCACGAGTGAAGAACGCGAACTTTTTCGTGAACTGCTCGCCGAAGGATATGACGCGCGTCGCGTGAGCGCTCCCATCGCGAAGCCGCTCCCCGTAAAGAACACCGGCGTCACGTGGTCCAACCATCTCAAGTCCGCAGCGAGCGACAGAAAACTCGCACTGGCCAAAGAACTGGAAGCGGGCGACCCACCCACGCAGCGCCTGCGTGCCGACTGGCGCGAACGAGCCGAAGACATGCTCTGGACGCTCATCAATTCCCCCGAGTTCGTCTTCGTGCCGTAACTGTCTTCGTCACCTTGGCCCGAGTTCATGTCCGCGTTACTGTCTGAAATTGAGGAAATTCACCGTGTCACTTGGCAGCCGAGTCCATCACCGATTCACGGTCAATGAGTACGATGAAATGATCGCTCGTGGGATTCTCAACGAGAACGACCGAGTGGAACTGATTCGTGGGGAGATCGTTGACAAAATGCCCATCGGACCACGTCACGCAGCGTGTGTAAAACGCTTGAATGCACTGTTTCAATTGCTGTATCGAGGACGCTGGACCGTCAGCGTTCAAGATCCCATTGCTTTTGATGACAGCAAGCCCGAACCTGACATCGCGCTGCTTCGGCCACGAGAAGACTATTACTCTGAAGGAACTCCGCAACCTTCGGACATCCTGCTCGTGATCGAAGTCGCCGATTTCTCGCTGGACTTTGATCGCGATACCAAAGCGGCGCTCTACGCCGAAGCGGGCATCCCCGAGTACTGGATCGTCAACCTGATCGACAATTGCTTGGAAGTCCATCGGGGACCAAAAGCCGATGGCAGCTATGCCGATTGCCAGCGCGTCTCGAAGGGCGGAGTGATTGCTCTGCTCGGTGAAGAGATCGCCGTCGATCAGTTCCTCTGATGCGACCTGCGGGTTGATCCAGCACCATCTTCGTTCGGCGCGGGTCTCCCGACCCCGCCGAAACGCCCGACCGAAGGTCTCCTCTTCGATTTCCAACGCCGCTCGCAAACGATGTCGAAAGATTTCACCGTTTCTTCCTCACCGTTTAACACAACATCTCGACGATCCCATCAGCGCTGGCCAGCAATTTCGTCGGCCAAACAACATCTCACATGGAGACTCCTCATGCGTCGGCTCATCGCGTTCATGGTCGTGTTTGTCGCGGTACTCGGATCGGTTGGTTCTGCCTGGGCGTGGAACGATGCCGGGCACTTGATCGTGGCGCGCATCGCTTGGGAAAGACTGGACGAGGCTCAGCGTGAGAAGGTCGTCACGCTGTTGAAGGCACACCCGCATCGAGACGAGTTGCTGCTGAAGAATCGTCCCGCCGATGTGACCGATGACGAGTGGATGTTCCTTCGAGCCGCCGTCTGGTGCGATCACGTTCGTCCGCCACGCAACTTCCCGCGCGATCAAATCGCCACGCATCCGATTCACAAGTTTCATCGAGGTCCGTGGCACTACGTGAACTACCCGTACAAGGCGGGACAAAGTCAGTCGGCTCTGCCCGCGCAGCCGATCGCGGGTGAAGGGCCGAACGCGACCAACATCCTCGAACAGCTCGACCTGTCAATGCAGGTTCTCAGCGGTGAAGCCGCCTCCGATCCGGGTCGCGATGCCGACGTGACGGATGCGCAGAACAAGGCCGTGCGTCTCTGTTGGCTCTTCCACTTGATCGGCGATCTGCATCAGCCGCTCCACACGACGACGTTGGTCGATGAACAGAAGTTTCCCACCGGTGCAAACTCCGATTTGGGAGGCAACTTGATCGGCATCCGCTCGCACATCGGGGCACCGCCTTACAAGCTGCACGCCTTCTGGGACGATCGACTCGGCACCGACTCGCACTTCCCCACGGTGAAGGCTCAAGCCGAAAGCCTCGCACGCAATCCGCGCTTCGCCGACGGACAGCTTCCCGAGTTCGCGCAGCATCGCAGCTTCGAGTCCTGGGCGGCCGAGAGTTATCTCGCGGCGAAGACCAACGTCTATCGAGACGGTCACTTGGAGTTCGCACTGTGGGACGACTTCGACCAACGCCGCATCACGGCGGACGATGTTCCGATCCTGCTGCAAGGAGTCGAAGCCAAAGCCAACACGCTCGCCCGACGCCGCGTCGTCTTGGCCGGATACCGACTCGCCGAGAAGCTCAAACAAGTCGTCGAGCCGTGAACTCTCCCCGTAAGGCGAGCGGCCAAAAAATGTTCCCGTAGGATGGGCACTCTTGCCCGTCCTGTTTTCGGACTTCACACCAAACGAACAAGAGCGCTCATCCTACGCGATGGTACGACAACTCCTGCGGCTCGCCTGACACAGACGTTCTGGAGCCTCGACCAATCTGATTTGACCGGTAGACACGTTCGCCAGAACGTGGGAAGCCCGCACTCTGGCGAGGGCAGCTACCTGTCAGGAGAGACGGGAAGAGGCACTGGGGTCGGGTGTTGGTTCTATGCGGCCCGTCGTTGCGGTGTTTGCTGTTTCGACGGGGCATCGCTCAACGTCCACCACGTGCGTTCGGTCTCATCCCACGGCAGCGGTGCGATGCTCGGTCGCGGCCAGTGGGCGAGCGGTGACGGGTCGAACGGCGTGGTGATGTAAGGGGAACTCGCGCGGCCCGTAATCTCTTCGGCCAGTAGCGGTGCGAGGACAAACGGCGCGGGACCGGCCGTCGTCACGTTGCCCGCACAAAATACGGAGACCACATCGCGCCGTGAATCGGTGTCGCGGTCGCACTCGGCGCGGTCGAGGTGGTACGTGGACCATTCGATTCGCGCGAGATCGAGGCTCGGCAGGACGCGATGCAATTCCAGCCGCACGCGCTCCGTCTGGTGTTGCGGTTCGTGCTTTGAACCGTCTTCCGCGAGAGTCCCGCCGATTTGCCAAACGGTTCGCCCGTCGCGGTCGATGTCTGTGGTCACCGTGACGATGGCTTGTCCCGCTTCGAGGCAATGGCCATTCAGACGCGGCAAGCGACCTCGCGCGAGAACCATGTGCAGCGGACGGGCAACGAGATCGGCACTCAACCCGACAGCCTTGCGCAAGCGGGCGTTGTCGCTTCCCGCCGTGAAGATGATCTGTCGCGGTTTCAGCTCCAGAACTTGGCCATCGGCGGGTGACGTGAGTTGAATCACGTCCACTTCACCAGGGCTGTTCAGCCGGAATGTGAGTCCCCGTTTGGCGTCGATCTGGAGCAAGCGATCACGGTACTGAGTGGCCAAGTCCGCGATGAAGCTCGCGGGACAAAGCACCTGCTCGGGAAGTCGCCAGACCGGCTCGACGACATCCGCCAGCGCGGCTGGTCGTTCGTGAGGCAACAGTTTTTCACAGTCGAGACTCGGACGCAGCGGATCGGCGGACGAGGCAACACGCAGCCCAGCCGGTTCGACGTTCCAGAGATGACAGCAATCGGCACGCAAACGGGTGCGTGTGAGATTCGGAGTGACTCGCCCCAACAGCGCGTCGCGCCACAGGGCGGGCAGCTCGCGCGGGGTGATACTGGTGCGACTGGCAAGACCTTTTGATGTCGAGGCACGGCCGCTGCGGAGCAGACCTTGCGAACCGATCGTCTGCCCGGCACCGAGTGATCTCGCTTCGAGCAACACCACGTGATGGCCATCGCGCGACAACCGGTCCAACAACCAGAGTCCCGCCGCGCCTCCACCAAAAATGACCGCATCCAATCTCATCATCCGCGTCCTTCATCCATGAGGGATCGCGGGTTGTAGTGAAAGCCGCCAAAACCGAGAAGACGGATACGCCGAGTAAGGCGAGCGGCAGGTGTTGGCATACCCACTCGTAGGATGGACGCCTCGTCCGTCCGTCACTACCAGCGGCGACTCGGACGGACGAGGCGTCCATCCT
>JAYVOX010000571.1:0-16224 GCA_043757695.1 Schlesneria sp. | reverse complement strand
TGTTGAAGAACTGTAGGATGGACGCCTCGTCCGTCCGTTTCCAGTTGAGTTTCGCTCGGACGAGGCGTCCAAGCTACGTTTTTCAACGGGCTGTTAGGGCCGACGCATCGATCACTGTCAGGCTTTGGTGAGCCGGGTGCCATTGGCCGTGAGACCCCGGACTTTTCGGCGAAGAATCCGGGGCCTCACGGCACCCGGCTCACCTCGATCATCGGATTGATGCCGCCAGTTATTGATGCGCCGATCCTTAGGGCCGACGCATCGATGACTGGCGGATGTAGCCGAACTCGTGAGAGCTCGATCCAAAGTCTCACGACTTCGGCTACGACACTTATTGAGGCAGTGATCCTTACGCGGCCTTCCGCACGACAGCAGGCTCGATGGCCGCGGCGTCGTTGTCGGCGACGAACTGCGAGACAACTCCCGCTAGAGTCTCCCGCGCTTCGAGCAGGCTGCCATGAACGGCCTTCTCAAGCTGTGCGACGTGCAACTTTACGACGCCCGGCACGATCGGTTCGCGCTCCGCGCAGAAGATTTTGGCGTGGACTTTCTTCGCGTGCTTCTCGTTGCCGTAGAAGAGTTCCTCATACATCTTTTCGCCGGGACGCAGGCCGGTGAAAGCGATCTCGATGTCATCGGGATAACGCAGTCCACACAGCGAGATCATGTCCTTCGCCAGATCGACGATCTTGACCGGTTCGCCCATGTCGAGGATCAGCACCTGGCCGGATTCGCCCACGGCTCCCGCTTGCAACACGAGTTGGACCGCTTCGGGAATCGTCATGAAGAACCGAGTCATCTCGGGATGAGTGACCGTCAGTGGACCGCCCTCCATAATCTGACGCCGGAACGTGGGCACGACGCTCCCCGCCGAATTGAGAACGTTGCCAAACCGCACGGTGATGAACTGTGTCTGGGACTGAGTGGCGACGGCTTGCAGATACTTTTCGGCGACGAGCTTCGTCGATCCCATGACACTCGTCGGGCGAACCGCTTTGTCGGTGGAGATCATCACGAACCGTTCGACACCGAAGCGGTCGGCCAGATCCACGGCCGACTTCGTGCCGAGCACGTTGTTGCGAATGGCGATCTGCGCATTGTGCTCCATCAGTGGCACGTGCTTGTACGCCGCCGCATGGAACATCAACTCCGGCAAGTGCTGACCGAGAACACGCCCCATCGTGACCTGATCGTTGATGTCGGCGATCACGCAATGCAGTTCAACACCCGCGGTATCGAGCGACGCGAACTCCTGCTCGATCTGAAACATCCCGAACTCGGAATGATCGACGAGAATCAGCTTTGTCGGCTTGAACCCGATGATCTGGCGGCACAGTTCAGAACCGATGCTCCCCGCCGCGCCCGTGACCAAGACCGTGCGATCCGTGATGTAGCCCGCGATCCCGTCCATATCGAGCTGTGTCGGTTCGCGACGTAAGAGATCCGAGATCGTCACGTCGCGCACGCCCAGCTTGACTCGACCATCGACGATCTCATTCAGCGCCGGGATCACGTAGGCCTTGAGACCCGCTTCGAGACAGAGCTTGCACAGATCGCGAACCGTCGTCCCCGGAACGCTGCTCGGAATCAGCAAGTAGCCCGCCGAATAACGCTTGGCGATCGAGGCCATTCCCTTGCGGATCGAGATCACCGGGACGCCACCAATCAGCGAGCGTGCGGCCGTTCCGGCCGTGTCGATCAAACCGACGATCTTAAACTCCGGAGCGGAGACGCGAATGGAACGCAACATGCCGATCGACGTTTTCTCGGCACCGTAGATCAATGCCAGCTTCTTCTCTTGCTGTTCGATCGGATCAATCCGCTCGATCCCCAATCGGATTACCGACCTCAAGACCGATGTCGCCACGACCGTCGCGACCCAATCGATCAGAATGATGGAACGATGCAAACTAGGGTCAACCGCGCCCATCGCGTTCAACAGATAGATGAGGGATGAGGCAATCAGTGAGACCGTCCCAACGTAGACGACATCCGACAACGACGTGTAACGATGTCGTCGTCGCCATTCGCGCGCTGCGGCAAACAGGCTGATTTTGATCGCCACCACCATCGGCAACCAAGTGATGAACTCTGCCAACGGTTCGCCTGTCATCTGCAAGTCAAATCGCAGACCAAACGCCACCGCAAGACTCACGATGTACAGCACGGCGTAAATCGGAAGAGCAACCAGCAGTCGAGAGTACTTCATGAATCCATTCTCGTCGGGAAGCATCATGCCTGACGTGGTGACGAAGCCACCACGTCTCCCTGTTGTTGGAAAGCCGCCAAGTCAACTCGATGTCTGACGGAGCGTCGATCGGCACAGAAACCAACCGAATCAGCCGCCTCGAAGCGGAATCGAGCGGGTCTGTAACTGATCCCAGAAAGAGTGTCCAGATCAGTCAACGACTGTGGTGAGGCGGTCTTCGCATCGCATTCGACGCAGGTTTTTCTCTCCCCTGAGCCTGCCGCTACGACGCGAGGCAACGCTGGTTGACGGTGTTTTGGGCAGTCCGTATAAACCGACCGGCCCTTCGTAACGGCCTTGTTTCTATGAGTTTTTCCTCGCCCAGGATCGCCCTGCACCATGTTGTCCATTCGCCTGCCTGATGGTTCCGTTGTTGAGCATCTCGATCATGTGACTGCCTGGGATGTCGCGATGGCCATCAGCCCGAGACTTGCAGCCGCAGCGCTCGGAGCGAAAGTGGGGGACACCATCGTCGATGTGATGCGTCCGTTGGCCGAGACCACCATCGAGCGACCGGTTCCCGTGCAACTCCTCACGGAGAAGGATGCGGCGGCACTCGGAGTCATGCGACATTCGTGTGCCCACATCATGGCTCGGGCCGTCATGCGGCTATGGCCCGGTGTCGAATTAGCTTTCGGTCCGACGACCGGTCACGGGTTCTATTACGACATTTCGTGCGATCACAAAATCTGTGAAGACGACTTCCCACGCATCGAAGCCGAGATGCAAAAGATCGTCGATGCGGCCGAGCCGTTCGAGCGCTTCATCTGCGACCGCGAAGAGGCGCTGAAGCTCGTCGAGGGTCTGTCGCAGAAGCTCAAGGTCGAGCACATCCACACCGGGCTGGCGACTCACCTCACCGTCAGTTTCTATCGACAGGGTGAGTTCGTCGATCTCTGCCGTGGACCGCATGTGCCCGATGCGAAGAAGGTCAACGCGTTCAAGCTCCTCTCCGTTGCCGGTGCCTATTGGAAGGGGGACGCCACCGGAAAACAGCTTCAGCGGCTGTACGGAACCGCGTGGTTTTCGCAGAAGGATCTCGATGCGTACCTCGACCAAGTGAACGAAGCCAAACGGCGCGATCACCGTGTGCTGGGGAAGCAGCTCAACCTGTTCGCGATCAGTCAGGACGTGGGTCAGGGTCTGTGCCTGTGGCTCCCCAAGGGAGCGACCATTCGCTCAGTCCTCGAAGACTTCATCAAGAAGGAGTTGATCGCGCGCGGCTATCAACCGGTCTACTCGCCGCACATCGGCCGTGTCGAAATGTACGAGACCAGCGGCCACTTCCCGTACTACCGCGATAGTCAGTTCGCTCCGCTCTTCGGTCACGAAGGGGGGCAACTGATCGACTATTGGATTCGGCGGTTGGACGCGCTCATGAAAGACGGCGTTCCGTTCACGAGTGAGGACGAACAGAAGTTGGCGTCGTCCGCAAAAGTCATGGGTGTGGAACTGTCTGCGTTCCCGAGCGGCGGCACGTCCGAGGTCAAAAAAGAATTCCTCCGCATCTGGGAGAAGCAGCAAGAACGTTACCTGCTCAAGCCGATGAACTGCCCGCATCACGTGCAGATTTATAAGGCGCAACATCGCAGCTATCGCGACCTCCCCGTGCGGCTGGCGGAATTCGGCACCGTCTATCGTCACGAGCAATCGGGTGAACTTAACGGGATGCTGCGCGTGCGCGGCCTCACCCAGGACGACGCTCACTTGTTCGTCACTCCCGAGCAGGTGATGGAAGAATTCAAGTCCACGTTCGAGTTGGTGAAGTTCGTGCTGGCGAGCGTCGGCCTGACCGACTACCGCGTCCAGTTGTCCTGCCGCGACTCGAAGAACAAGGCGAAATACGTCGGCTCGGATGAGGGCTGGGAGAACGCTCAGAACGCGCTGCGAACGCTCTTGACTGACATGCAGATTCCGTTCGTCGAGTGCGAGGGCGAGGCCGCGTTCTATGGGCCGAAGACCGACTTCATGGTTCGCGACTGCATCGGCCGCGAGTGGCAACTCGGCACGGTGCAACTCGACTTTAACCTCCCCGAGCGATTCCAGCTCGAATACATCGGCCCCGATAATCAACCGCACCGCCCCGTGATGATCCACCGCGCCCCGTTCGGATCGATGGAGCGGTTCACCGGCATGTTGATCGAACACTTCGCCGGAGCTTTTCCGTTGTGGCTGGCTCCCGAGCAAGTCCGCGTGATGTCGATCAGTGACAAGTTCGAGGGCTATGCGAAGCAAGTCGAAGCTCAGTTCCGCGCCGCAGGCTTCCGCGTCACGAGCGATCTGCGCGGCACGAAGATCAACGCCAAAGTCCGCGACGCGCAGGTCGAGTTGATCCCCTACATGCTGGTGGTCGGCGGCAAGGATCAGGAAAACGGCACGGTTTCCGTCCGCGACCGGATCGACGGCGACCTCGGAGCAATGCCGATCGCCGACGCGATCCAGAAGCTCCAACAAGAAGCGACCGAACGCCGCATCCGCCAAGTCAGCGAAAAGAAGTTCCAGCAGTTCGATGAGAGTGGCGAGTCGGCGAACGAGTACTGAGTACCATTGAGTGAAGATGGCTCCCAACACTCATTCCGAGGACTAGGTGTCTGTCCGGATACCCGTAGGGTGGGCATTGCCCACCACAATCGGTCGTGGATGGTGGGCAGTGCCCACCCTACAGAAGGTCTGACCTTTGCCTATCCGGACAGACACCTAGAACATGGCCGAGCAACTTTCTGACGATGAGATCGAGCAACAAGCCACCGAGTTCTACGAGCGGGAGCTGCGTGTCACCTTGGAAGCGGCTCATCCGCACTCGTTCGTCGCCATCGAACCCGTTTCGCGGACGTACTACTTGGGTCAGACGCTCAGCGAGGCCGGTCGGAAGGCTCGATCCGCCTTTCCAAATCGAATGTCGTTCGCCGTGCGCGTCGGCCATGCCGCCGCCATTCATATCGGGGGTATGAGTGAATGAACGGCTTCGTCGATGTGCAGGGGCGGGCACTGCTCACCATTCCCGTTTATGCCGAGCCGGGTGCGCTCGCTACTGAGATCGAGGCCCGGATCGACACGGGTTTTACCGGCGAATTGGTGATGCCTCGTTCTCAAATTGATCGCCTCGGGTTGAAGCCAGGACTGATGGTCCGCGCCGTACTGGCCGATGGCCGGAATTCACGGCTGAAATCCTTCGTGGCATGGATCGATTGGTTCGGCGAAACGCTTGAAGTCGAGGCCGTCGCTGGCGAGGGACAAACGACTTTGCTCGGAGTCGGCCTGATGTTGGAACATCGATTGGTCGTGGATTACAACTCACTCAAACTGACATTGGAGTAATGCAGGGTGCATATCGCCCACCATTCCCGGAGGCGAATAAAAAAATGTGGCCAGTGCCCGTCCAACGAGACTACAACAAGAAGTCCCGACCGCCGCATCCGCCAAGTCAGCGAAAAGAAGTTCCAACAGTTCGACGAAGGCGACGAGTCGGCAAATGAGTATTGAGGATGTTGGGTGCCACTGACAACAGCTTTGGTTCATCAGTTGCACCCGGCGTAATGGTAAGAAAGTCCCGTTCCTCGTCCATTCTCGGGAGTGTCTCAATGATCGATGTGACAACATTTGGGCGACAGCAGTACAAGCCATCCGGTAAAGTGGCGTGGGGCCGCTTTCTGCTGCTTTCGGTCATGCTGCTGATCGTGAGTTGTCTGTTCGGTGCGCTGCTTTGCGGACTCTATTACACCTTCAGCGGCTGGTATCTCGTCGTCGCCTTTCCCATTCTGGCGGGACTGTCCCTGGGATGGCTGACATCCAAGGGTGTCGAGTGGTCGCGATGTCGAAGGCCGCTTGCAGGGGCGACATTGGGTTTGGCTTGCGGTGCCATTGTTTGGTTTGCTCAACATCACGCGATGACAGTGGTGGCATCGTGCAATGCCGGTGCTGAGCTATCAACCGTGATCACGCGGATCGACGCTCTTCCGTCTGTCATCGCGGACAAAATTCGACTGGACTACCGGAATCTCAGCGAGCGCAAAGATGTACCGGCCAAAGTGATGTTTTGGCGGGCTCTTTTTATGTTCTTGGACATCGTGATTCTTGCTGGTATCCCGATGTCGTTCGGAAGAACTGCATCGGGGCGAGCCTTTTCGGAAAAGGTTGGCCGTAGGTTCAATAGGTCCACAGTCAACGCCGAGTCAGGCTCTGGTGATCGTCTGGTCTCAGCAATGCAATCGGAACAAGATTTGTCCGAAACATTTGGCACAATCAAACTGAGTCCCTGCGATCCCAAGCCACACGAAGTCCAATTGATTCAGTTCTCCCACAGGCCACCTGAGTACGTTGCCCGTGCCTACATGCAGCTTGAATACCTGATTGAGAGCGACAGCGAAGCCCTCCCATCCGCGTATCTGTCGATCGTCGAATACGGTGCAGGTGGAAAGCAGCAGTGGCGGCTTCATCAGTGCCAACTGCTCCCCGAAGAGACTCCAGCGGCACTCCGCCTCTTTACATAATTCCAGGACTCCACGTCAGGGGTCAGGCACTTCGGAAATTCGGAATTGGCCGAGAATTGCGTTGAACGTCATTGGATCGTGACTCGGCCAATTCCGAAGTGCCTGACCCCGGCCTGCGCGAAACAAATCCCGGTAGGACACCTTTTGCCGTCAAGTCCAAGTTTTCATGACCCTAGGCTACGACTACGCGCTGCACTACGAATGGGCCGTGGAACCGCCACTTGAGGGCGAGCGGTTGGAATGGGCGAAGAAGCGAGCCATTTCCAACGTCATCTGATCGGCGAACAACAGGCAACTCGTTGAGATTATGCGTCAACCCCGATCGAGTTCATCGTTGGGAAGATCGTGGTCAGGCACTTCAAGGTGTTCGCAAAGTACCTGAACAATCACAGGACGTTTTGAAGTGAATTTTGCCGCCCGACACCTTGGCGAAGAACAAGATCGTTGCAAGCAGGAAGTTGCCATGACCGAGCCAAATGATTCCGAGATACTCGTCTGTTTCAGTTGTGCGGGCTTGAATCGGGCGGATGCGCATTTCTGTCAGCATTGCCAAGTCCCACTTTCAACTCACGCAACGACGGACCCCATACTTTCGATTCGGTCGCGTGGTTACGCTCTGTCAAAAGGCTCATCGAAACAGCAAAAGCCGATTGTTCTGATTGGCATGCTGCTGTGGGTTGGACCTGTCTTCTTGGGTTCGTTCCTCCTGTTGTGTGAGATGATCATCCCTCATTCAATCAGACACCCTCCTGACAGAATTGAAAACTTATTACTGATCGTATTCGTGGCCTTCATCACTTGGATAACAGGTGCGATTCTTTACAAGACATTGACGAATTACAGGTGGGGAAGCTCGACTCAAAACGCTACTCCAACTGCGATTGCGGAAGCACCTGTCATCGGACAGCAAGCCGTCTCTGCTGAGAAATGTTTGGCCTGCGGGCAATCCCTGTCTTCGACTGAAACTGAGTGTGCTGCTTGCGGTTGGTCGTTTGACTCAACCGGCAACTGACCTGACTGGAGCAGGTTCGGGCGAAGCCACGGGAATCGCGATATGAACCACCTCGGGGCATCGCGAAGCCGCTCTGCCCCGGCCACCCCGCCGCGACGAATCGCAATCCGCAGCCCGGCCTCCCGCAGGTGCCGGGCTGTCTTATCTGCGGCGTGACTCTGTCTGAGGCGAGACTCTCCATGAGGCGAGCGGCAGAAAGAAATGTACTTGGAGGATGGGCACTCTTGCCCGTCCGGATTTCTGTCTTCAAGCCAGACGGGCAAGAGTGCCAATCCTCCGTCACGGTACGACAACTCCTGCCATTCGCCCAAGGACGCTTCGATGAATGACAACGCCAAACGGTCGATACCTCGCAGTGCAACTCGCTCGCGGATGATCGCGCTGCTGATGGTGGGTGCGTTGGTGATTGGTGCGACGGTCGTGTGGAGGCACTTCCGTTACGCGAGACCCATCGGTGACGGTCCGGCTGGTCCGGCCGTTTCGCTTGAATCGTTTGCCTCAACGTGGAGTGATCGCAAAGTCGTGCTGCTGGGCTTGGGGGACAGTGTGACTCAGGGCCTCGGTGCCTCACCCGGCAAGACGTACTTTCTGAGGCTGGTCAAAAATCAGGCCGACGAATTCTCCGACATGCAGGGGCGTTGTTTGTCGAAGGTGTTGCCCAACTTGGAACCGCTCAATCTGGCGATCTCGGGCACGACATCCATTGAATGTGTGGACTACCAGCTCCCGAAGTTGAAGCCGTTCGACGACGAGACGTTTGGCGTCGTGGTGATGACCACGGGGGGAAACGATGTGATTCACAACTATGGACGAACGCCTCCGCGCGAAGGGGCGATGTTCGGTGCGAAGGCGAGTGAGATCGGTGAATGGGTCGCCAACTACGACAAGCGGCTCGAAACAATCGCGGCCCGAGTTCGCGAGACGTTTCCCGGCGGATGTCATCTCTTCGTCGCCAACATCTATGACCCGACGGATGACGACGGAGACATCGAGCACGCCGGATTGCCCGCGTGGCCCGATGGCCTGCAAGTCCTGAAGGAGTACAACGAAGTCCTCGCCCGGTTCGCAGATCGCCATCCCGACGTGACCCTGATCGACATGCGAGCTGAGTTCCTCGGCCACGGCATTCACTGCACGCACTTCTGGCACCGTCACTACTGCAAACCCGACCCGCACTACTGGTACTGGGACAACCTGGAAGACCCCAACGATCGCGGTTACGACGCCATCCGCCGCTTGTTTCTCATCGAACTGGCTCGCGTCCTACCCGGTTTGCTGTGACGGCACGGCCACCCCTCCGCACTTCAACGACATCGGCAAGGAGGGCCTGATCGGCCAATTCATGAAAGTGCGATCCGACCACATCGCCCGCGCGGTCGAGAACAGCGTCTACTTCGTCCGCGGCAACAATGTCTCTGTTGGCAAGGAAGAGTGCATCACGAAGTCTGACGGAGTCGGCGATAGCGACATCTTGGACCCTCACGGCAAGATCGTCGTCCGCAGCCGCCGCCATATCGAAGATTTCTTCTTCACCGACATCGACCCCACCATCACCGACCAAGCCTGGGGCATCGGCCGCTCCCTCTGGAGCGCCCGCGAGTTCGGCCAATTGCTGCTCGACGCAGCCAAACCCACCTGAATTCGGCAACCTGTGTTGGGCGATGCCGCTCGACTTGGCTGCGCATTCTCGCAAAGTAGCCCTCTCGCTCCGCGAGAGGCAAGCCGACAGCTCAAACCGCCTCCATTCTTGCTCTCACGCTTTCACCACGATCAGAGGTCGCACGCTCTCCGGCTTTCCTCTCGCGGAGCGAGAGGGCTACTTGCGGAGGGCTGCCACTACGGGCTGATGCAGTCGGATGTGATGAGCGATTCGGGGTGTGGATAGTTAGGTGGGACGCCGGGTGAGGTGACCGGTTCATCGCGGGTGAGGTGGTTGGCGACGGTGTGGTTGAGGTCGAGGAGTTGGGCCAGGAGGTCGGTCTTGGGGGAAAAGCCGTAGGCGTCGAGGACGGCGGCGTCGAGCGTGGCGTGGGCGTCTTTCAAGGGATTCGCGCCGGGCAACTCCAGCGTGCGATAGACCGCACGCAAGCCGCCGGTAATCTTCGCGAGCGCCTCGGCCCGCACGCGACGCACCTCCCGACCCGCCTTCGCCACCGCCTCGATCTGCTTCGCACTAGGCGGCTGCGGCCACGGGAATGTCTAATCCGTTTAGTTCTACCGCGTCACCCAACAGTCATGCCTTCACCGTGTCCACCACCAACGTTGTTTGGTTGAACAAACCGGACGTGACCTTCATGAATCGGCTGGCAGCATACGCGAGATAAGTTTCATCAATCTCGATGCCAATGCTATTGCGGCCCCAGAGTGCCGCAGCCACGCTCGTGGTTCCTGTCCCGACAAAGGGATCAAGCACGGTATCTCCCACAAAGCTGAACATTCGCACGAGACGTTCGGCTAATTCGACTGGAAAGGGGGCTGGATGACACTTGGTGGACGCTCCCGGCAGACCCTGCCAGATTTGTTGGAACCACAGTCGATGATTCTCTTCTGAAATGACACTGAGAATTCGGGCAGCCAGATCGGGAGTGCGATATCCACCAGACTTGCGCTGCATCAGAATGAATTCGATGTCATTCTTCACAACTGCGTTCGGCTCGTATGGCTTGCCGAGAAATCCACCGGCTCCTTCGACCTCATAAACAGCATTGGCGATCTTGTTCCAAATGATCGGTGCTAGATTATCAAAGCCAATCGTCCGGCAATGCTCTTGGATCGACGCATGCAACGGTACAACCGTGTGTCGGCCATTATTCTTCCGCCGCGACAGGCAGACATCGCCAACGACACAGATCAATCGCCCCCCCGGAACCAGCGCGTCATAACATTGCTGCCAAACCTGATCGAGTCCATTGAGGAACTGATCGTAGTTACTGACATGGCCAAGCTGTCCTCTGACATCTCGATATTCCTTGAGCGTCCAGTATGGTGGCGACGTCAGCACCAGATGCACGCTTTCGGGGGCAAGCGGAGCCATCACTCTCGCGTCACCCAGATACAAAAGATGTGTGGTCGGCACCTTCTGAACTGCTGCTGCGATGATCTGGGTCAGCTCGGGCGTTCTGGCAATGCGTGGGATGGCAGTTTGTGGATCACCGATCTCCTGCAACTCGACGGGAACGAATGTCGCGAGATCAATTGCTGGAACATCTCTAACGAATGCTTCGTTCATCACCATTCTGCTTCCCATTCGTGACCGCCTTCCGCAGCTCATCTGTTCATCGTCAAGCTATTCTTCAGCATCGATATTGGAGAGGCCGGTTTCCGAGTCAGGCTCCTCTGCTTCCGCAGACGTGTCATCGGGGACGGCGCTGAAACCAATCTGGGCGAGGAGCAACCTAATACCGCTGTTCACGGAACTCTCCTCATCCCGCGCGAAGACGATCCCGTCGATGGAAGGCGACCTCAAGCGGTTCGTGACATTGATCTGCTCCTCGATAAACGGGTAGTAGATGACGGCCCCAAACTTTGCCTCGGGGAAAACCGCCTTCAGCTTGTACGCCTTGTTCATGATCTCGTCACACCGTTTGTGGATGTCTTCGCGGGCCTCGATTCGCTTCACATCAATGCCGATCAGGATCGCCCCAGTGAGCGGGCTGGCAGCGTCCAATTCAAAATTGTCGCCCCCAGCCGTGAACTTTCTCTTCTTGAACTTGTTCGGCTGGGCGTAGCGGTTCAGCGCTTGACAAATCACCTTCTCCCAATTGCCCTTGCCCCTGCGTATCTCCTTGTCGATGTAGTGTAGCCGGTCGATGTAGCTCAAGGCCGGAAGTTCGAGGTAGGGAGGCAGGAACGGCTTGATGTAGCCGGCGAGGGCCGCCGAGGTCTCGTCGTTCAGCCGGGGATTGTAAGTGTCGATCTCAATGCCAAGATCTCGGCTGATCGCACGCCCGCCCAGGCTGGCAGCAGCAAGTAGCGACTTGAGAATGATTGGCTGTTCCTTGATGGCGTGAGCGAGGTCAAGGACGCTCATACCCGAGAACACGATCACCTCAACCTCTCGCCGCTCGATGAACTGTGCGAAAGCCTCCCGTAGGGCGATCTCGATGTCTCCGTGCCGGGCGGTCGCGTCCTCGTTTACCTTGTCAATGTAGTCCCGGTGCGTGCTGTAACCGTCCGGCATATGCAGCCTCACGTTGGAAGTGTACTGGCAAAAGGGGGGCTGTAAAAACGGTCCCGTCCTCGGATGGAAGCTGGGTGCTCAGTCGCCGGATTGTATCCTTCTGGGGGCTCTGGCGGCTCACCATAACGAAGAGTCGCCAAGATGAACGGAGAAATCCCCGGATTGTCGGAATACATACGGTCAGATCAGATGTATCGTCGGAAGATCGCTCCAAAGGGTTACGAGCTTGTTGAAGCGATCCGCCGCATCGCGCGTCACCGCTTTTTGATCATTGCCAAAGACGGGCTTCTCATCGGTGGGGAACAAGAAGGCGAGCGGCCCCCATTTTTCCGGGAGGTCTGTGAGCCTCACGACATCCAACGGGGTGTCGATCTGCGCGCTGTCGAAGTCGTAGACCCAGAACTCGTCGAAATTGCAGAGCACGACGTATTTCGGCCGGTTGGGCGCGAGCCGAATCCAGTAATCGAACGCCTGCCGGTAATGCTTGGCCAGGTTCTGGCCGCGTTTCTTCATCTCGATCAGGACGACCGGCTTCCAGACGTAGTCGGCAAACGCCGTCCCGCCCCCGTCTTCCTTGGCCTTGCGAATTCGGAATTCGGTCTGGCCCCCAACCTCCAGCACACCGGGTTGCCCGAACGCCTGAAACAAGCGGTCCAGGAATATCTGAGCCTCACCCTTCTCGTCACCGCGAATGTGCTGTGAGGTCCAGCCGACGAATTCGGCGAGCTGCTGCTGTCGTGTGGTTTCCATACGGCGTAGTCAACAGCCTCTCACTCAGTCTGTCGAGCGACCGAGCGATGTTTTGCCTACCGTAGCCCTCTCGCGGAGTGAGAGGGCTACGGTGAGTCGCAAGTGACAAAGTGACAAGAGGTGGAAGAATGTCGTCACTCCTTGTTGCCTGTTGTGATTTCATCACCCAGACATCCAATGCGAAGTTTGGGCCAACCTGCCGCGAAGCCGGTGGTCCCTCTGCGTGAACTGTTCCCGTCGCGCGTGTCGTGACAATCAGTCTCGCCCGGAAGTCTGGCTGGTGATTGCGAAGGACCGTATGATCGCGGCGTTCCTGAACGAGTTCAGCAAAGATTGGGAGGAGCCGATGCCAGCCGCGACGATGACCGCCTCACCAGACAGTTCCACACGGCGAAAGGCGCTCCGGGCCTGTGCGAAGGCATTGCGGCTCGCGGCGAATTATCGATGGCCGACTCCCCTGCAACGCAAGTTGCGAAAGACCTTGGACGACAAAGAGCGCACCAGCCCGGCGGAACACCAAGAGCTTTTGATTTTGGTCGAAGTGGCGCAGGAGCGGTCACTTCAAAAAGTCAAAGCGCAGGTGGCGTTGCAGCAGTTGCTCCAGGCGTTTCCCGAGTTGGAAGGGTAAGCGTGGCTCGGATCAGTCAACGGCTGTATCGCCTCGTTGCGGAGCGAGCGCATGCTTGTTGCGAATACTGCCGCCTGCCCCAAGCTGCCGAAGTCTGGACCTGACGGTCGATCATGTGGTTCCTCAAGCCGCACAAGGCGAGACAGACGAAACGAACTTGGCGCTCGCGTGCCTGTGGTGCAACGCCCACAAGTGGACACAGACCAAGGCCGCCGATCCCAAAACCGGGCGAGTCGTCTCGTTGTTTCATCCGCGACAACAGAAATGGTCGGAACATTTTCGATGGTCTGCGGATGATCCGACGCGGTTGGAAGGTATGACCGCGACCGGTCGCGCGACGGTCGTTGCTTTGCAAATGAACTCACGCCGCGCCCTGCAAATCCGGCGGTGGTTGATACTCGTTGATCGCCATCCGCCGATCGTCTGACGGAAGATCGCCCACATTCGATCTCGGAGTGGCCCAGACGCGGCTTTGGGCGTCTGGGTCACATGCGACAAGAGGTGAATGGAATGTCGTTATTCCTTGTGGCCTCTTGTGATTTCATCACCCGGACATCCAAAGAGATGTCTGAGCCACCCCGCGACTGACGACTACCACGGTCTGGGAGTGCCATACAGTTGGTCCCTCGTTCAATTGGCGAGGATGCGACTTCAAAACAACACTTCAAACCCTGCGGCTGGGAAGTGGCGGTCGTTGGTGAATGCCCGCGTCTGTCCCGGCCGCCGCATGACGACGAACGAGACGTGATCGACAATCCCGGCGTTGTTCGCTTCGCCACGGTTAAAGGCGGACCACGCTTCTCGCCAATCGTCATCGGCCGGAGCGAGGACTTCGCCGCGCGCCGCCATCGTCTGTTGCAGCGCGTTGACTCGCAGACGATCGGGTCGGCGAGCGGCTGCGTTCCCGCACTCCAACAGCACGAACGTCGTGGTCACGAGCCGAGTCTTCACGTTCGCCAAACTCACGTTCGCCAAACTCACAAACACCTCCGCCGCGTCGGCGTGGCATTGGTCGTCTTCGTCTCACAATGCGAGCAGGCCGAACGTGTCCAAAAAGACGACGCTCATGGCTGGTACTCGTTGTGCCGTTCGGCGATGTCATGTTCACCGGAGCGATACCGCTCGGACAGAATGGCGTAGACATCGTTCAAAGGCGGCTCGTTCGCAGGCGTCTGCACGATCGCCGGCTCGAACTCGACCTCACACTCGTCCGGCAACTCGACGGGGGTGGTCGGTTCAAAGACGCACTTACGGTCGAAGTGCCTGCCCGCTGACTGTTGTTGAGGTTGCCCGTCTCCTGAGACCGAGTTCATCGTGGTCGATTTGTAATCTCCCATGGGTCCGGCTACCGTTCTGTCTCGCTGTCCGAGCCGATTAATAGAGTCTTGGACGAGATGACGACAATCGTTTCTGGCTCTCGGTCTCACTCCGGTTTTGGAAAGGTATTCATGACGTACTCAGCAGCTTCGACGCGGCGAGATTTTCTGAAGCAGTCTCTTGTTGGAGGAGTCGCCATCGGTTGGACGGCGGCGAGTTGGAGTCGTGTTTACGGCGCGAACGAGCGGTTGAACGTGGCGTCAGTCGGGACGGGAGGCAAAGGCTGGGACGATCTCACTCAAGTGGCGAAGAGTCCGCAGGTGAACGTCGTCGCGCTGTGCGACATCGATGAAACGCAACCGCATCTGGGGCGCGCGGCCGAGAAGTTTTCATCGGCCGCGAAATACTTCGACTATCGCAAGCTGCTCGACGAGGCGAATCACAAGTCGTTCGATGCGGTGATTGTCTCGACGCCCGATCACATGCACGCGCCGATCGCTCTTCCCGCGATGCAACTTGGCAAGCACGTTTACTGCCAGAAGCCGCTGACGCACACGGTCCATGAGGCGCGGCAGATGCGAGCGGCGGCGACGAAGTTTAAAGTCGTCACGCAGATGGGGAACCAGATTCAGTCGCACTCGTTCTATCGCACGGCGGTCAAGCTGGTTCATGACGGCGCGATCGGCAAGGTGCGGGAAGTTCATGCGTGGCAGAGCGGCTCGATGGGCTGGATGCTGGCCGACGACCGACCCGCGACGAAGGACGAAGTTCCCAGCACCGTTCATTGGGATGAATGGCTCGGTGTCGCTCCCGAGCGCCCCTATATCGGCAAGATTTATCATTCGTTCAACTGGCGTGGCTGGCAGGATTTCTCGAACGGGCAACTCGGCGACTTCGGGTGCCACATTCTCGATCCGGTCAGCATGGCGTTGAAGTTGACTTCGCCGCTCAGTGTGAAGGCCGAGGCGACGGCGATGAACCGCGAGGTCTGGTACAAGAAGTCCAAAGTCTGCTACGAATTTCCCGCCACGGAACTGACCGTCGCCGGGCCGCTCAAGGTGACGTGGTACGACGGCGATGGCCACTTCCCGCCTAGCGAAGCTCACGGCCTCCCCACCAGTTACAAGTTGCCCTCCTCTGGATCAGTTCTCATCGGTGAAAAGGGGACGCTGGTCATCCCACACGTGGCGGCTCCCAAGCTGTTCCCCGAAGAGAAGTTTGCGGACTTCCAGATCGACCTGCTTCCCGAGCGAGACCACTACGTGAGTTGGGCCGATGCTTGCCGAGGTGCCGATCAAACGTCCTCGCACTTCGACTATGCCGTTCCGCTGACCGAAGCCGTCTTGTTGGGAACCGTCGCCATCCGGTTGCCCGGCGAAACGCTGCTGTGGAATGCCGCCCATGGCACGATCACCAACAACGCCAAAGCCAACGCCCTCTTGACGAAGCCCTACCGCAAAGGCTTCGAACCGAAATGGCTGACGTAAGTGTCTCAGCAACCCTAGGTGTCTGTCCGGATACCCGTAGGGTGGGCACTGCCCACCACAATCGGTCGTGGATGGTGGGCAGTGCCCACCCTACAGAAGGGATGACCTTCGC
>JAYVOX010000570.1:0-4302 GCA_043757695.1 Schlesneria sp. | reverse complement strand
TGTGGCGTTGCTCGAAGGTGCTTCCCGAGCGAGGCCGGATCGGCATCTTCAATCGCTCGTACTACGAAGAGGTGCTGACGGTGAAGGTCCATCCCGAGTTCGTCGCCAATCAACGCATCCCCGACGTGAACCCCGGCAAGAAGAAATTCTGGGAGCAGCGCTACGAGAGCATCAACCAGTTCGAGCAGCATCTCACTCGCAACGGCACCCGCGTCGTCAAGTTCTTCCTGCACGTCTCGAAAGAAGAACAGAAGCAACGTCTGCTGGCTCGCATCGACGACCCACAGAAGAACTGGAAGTTTGAAGCGGCCGACTTGAGCGAACGCGCTCACTGGGACGACTACATGTCCGCGTTCGAGTCCCTGCTGCGCGAGACCAGTACCAAACAAGCCCCGTGGTACGTCCTTCCCGCCGACAAGAAATGGAACTGCCGAGCACTCGTCGCCATGATCCTCGCCCACGAGATCAGCCAACTCGACCTCCAGTTCCCCGAAGTCACCGACGCCCAACGCCAGTCCCTGCTGGAATGCAAACAGCGGCTGGAGTCGGAAGCAGACTGAACAACGTCGGGGGCCGTCGCGTCTGCGAGACGCACCATTCCGCCGATGCCACGACTCTCGTGACTCTCGTTCCCAAGCTCCTGCTTTGACTCCCGCTTACTCTCGTTCCCAAGCTCCTGCTTGGGAACGCTCTCCGCCAAGCTCCCGCTTGGCGAGTTGATTCGGCGGGGTGGTTGGGGCTGGACCAACAGGAAGCCCCGGTCTTTGTGCGACCGGCCAGTGATTCCAACTCACCGCAGTTCGAGAAGCCCGTCCCGTCGTTGCTGTCGATCCTTTCGGGGTTTCGCCGAAGGCGGCTCCAACCCCTGCCGCCCGTGCCGTAGAAGTACCGCTCCGACGAGGCATCCTGCCCCCTTTGATCGCCTTGATCTGTCCCGCCGTGCCACTGCTTGCCTGCCTTGAGGCAAGCAGTGCCGAGAAACAGTCAGCGTCCCGAAAGGCACTGCTTCTCCGCAGACTCCGAAGCTGTGGCACATCCACGATCTTGACCACCCCGCCAGCAGGGCCACCCGTCCTGTGACTCCAACCAAAGGATCGGCGTAGTTGTCGCGTAGGTTCCCGCCGTGAGCGATCAAGAGACCGGCGGAACCGGTCCTAAGAGACTATTCGACGGCTAGTTGAAGACGCCAGATTGGAATGCCTGCCGCAGTCTTGGTTGGTACTTCACGTCGCAAAATGGGCGAGGACTGATCGAAGGCTTGAATGTCACAGACGTAATTGCCTTGAGAGGAAGGTGCCAACACTTTAACGCGAAACTCCATATCGTCTGCCGATAAAGATGGCAACCGGCATTCAACCAATTGAGTTGAGATAATTCCGAAGTTCTTCGAGACTTCACTCCCGTAAATATGCAACAACAGCATAACGCTCGTGCTTCCATCACCCATCGCACGTGACACAACTGTCGAGGACTCGGAATCTCGCGGCTTCCAATAAGTAACAAGCCGCCCTGCCTGCCATTCCCCTGAACCAATCATGCCAGAAAGTTCGAAGTGCCGACTTCGCTTCAACCGAACTGGCGTCCGAGAATCAACTATAGCAACGTCGCCAATGGCACAACAACTAATACGAAGCTTCGCATGATCGACAGGCGATTCACTCTCCAAGAGTAGATATGGGGACGATTTGGGACCGCATCCGGACAAAGCGCTCAACACAAACAACAACACGATTCGCATGATCCCTCGCATTCACTCAAGGTTGTTACCGATCGCTTCCGCGCCATTTCGTGTTCCAATTGCCCGCCAGACGCTCAGGTTAATCGTATCGCTCACGAAGCGTACGTGACCGTCCATGAAACCGACGTTTACTCCTCCGCGGTGTTCACTTGCAGCCTGCCACTTGCTGCCAATAAATGGTAAATCTGGCGCTGATCCGGACGGAAAACAGTATGGCGAGTTTGGGGTTAGCCAATGAGAATAAGGTAGCGTTCCGCCGATTACGCCCCATTGCCCCAGTGCCGGAAACGGGAGACTCACAAAGTCTCGATTACCGCTTATACAATCGTTGATTGACAGTTCGGTTTGAGCTTGCCGCTCAGCCAGCGACGCCGCCGCAAGTGGGTCAGCCATTGCCGCTGACGACACTGTTGGAACGACAACAAGCCAACGATATCGCACTGGATTTCTCGATGCTTCATTTGAAGTCCCGAGTGAACGGGCAGCGATGCTTTCGGAGATACCCGCCGTGTTGCTCATCCCATCAGAAATATCTCCAGCTTTCACAACGGCACGGATATTGTCACCATCAAATGGCCCCTTGAGTAAGCTGCCCGAGTTTCGCCCCGCACTCGAGTTCACGCAATAACTGACGGGTGTCGCAACAATGCTCAACTCTGAATCCGAAGGACATTCCAAGAGTGACAATCGAACCACTTTGCTTGAAATCAAGTCGTCTTTCTTGGCGAGTCCGACAAATGGAAAGATCGATGTTAGCGCCGTGTCGGAACCACCAACAAGAGTGAAATTGCCAGTCGTGTACATTGGAAATGTATTGAATGTGTCGTGATATGATGTGACACCGAGCAATAATTGCCGCTGGTTATTCATGCACTGTAGCCGACGCGATGTTGCACGCGCCGATTGTATAGCTGGAAAGACGACCGCAATTAGCATTCCGATAATCGCAATACTAACAAGTACTTCAATCAGTGAAATCCCAAACCGGCCGCAATTGGATATCACGTTGTGCCGAATGCGAAACACCTCCATGTATATACCTCCGGTTTGCGACACACACTGAAGTGCCATCACTAATAAATTGTACTGCACACGCGATTTTCCCTATAACACTCCATCGCCGCCATTCATTTGTACGGGAAAAACCGCCCCAAACGCAGAAATCAAGCTGCGTTTTCGATGCGTGGTGTCACTTAACTTAATATGAGCAGCACATCTTGGGCAGCTTAGGATCAGCGCATCAATAACTGGCGGAAATAAAACCGCGAGACCTCGGTTTTGTTGCACCGAGTGCTTAGCAACCCCCGCCAATTATTAATGCACCGCTCCGCAAGTTGATTTATCGCACCAGGGGGCGCAGCATCCCAGCAGCTAACGCCAAATCCAACCGCACCATGGCAACGATGCTGGCGCTGCGATTAACAAAGAGGACACGCCTGAGTTTCGGACGTGTTTTTACAGAACCGTGACGGCGTAACAGAAATGCGGACAGGCAACGGGCAATTCCGAATTGAATTGACTTACCAGATTTATCACGGACTGATAGGCGCTGAAGCTATTGTCGCACCAGTTGTCGCATTCACGACCGTCAATCGAAACGATTGGCCTACAGCAAAATTTTTTGTTGCATCAAAGCCGATGAAAACAGTGCCCCACGGCATTGATACAAAAGTCGCTGTCATTCCGAATGCTGGGGGGATTGGCGTAAAAACAGGACCGCTTGGGCCAAAGGTTACGCCATCCACAAGTACACTCAATGGAGTAGTGGATGGGAGTCCCGTAAGATGTAAAGTGACAGGCCTGCCTCCACCAACCGCAGTACCCATAGTCGTCGTCAAAACGACTGCCGGCGGCGGGCCTTGTGCATAACAGTCGGTAGTTGCAATGAGCGATGTTGCAGCGATTGACAAAAATGCAAGTAAATTTATAGCGAGAGACCGAGAGACCGAGAGACCGAGAGACATGCTTCATCCATTTCATTTACGAACACGGGACCAACACCGAAATGATTTGAACAGAGCATACTTTCAATGTCAACCGTTGAGTGTCATGCAAATAGGGTGGACGTATAGGGTAGACGTTCTGGGCCTGCCTCTTGCTGCTGGAGGTTGCACCAGCGGCGGAAGAGGTCGCGGGTGATGGGCATATAGATGGTCGAGTGCCACAGGTCCGGGTCGGTGAAGTTGAGGATGTTCGAGGCGAAGGCTTACTTCTCGTTCCCAAGCTCCGGCTTGGGAACGCTCTCCGCCAAGCTCCTGCTTGGCGAG
Source organism: Schlesneria sp. (assembly GCA_043757695.1). Taxonomy (GTDB): domain Bacteria; phylum Planctomycetota; class Planctomycetia; order Planctomycetales; family Planctomycetaceae; genus Schlesneria. The sequence continues at coordinate 297 of JAYVOX010000570.1, read as the reverse complement.
CGGATTCGGCTTGAGCGGTCAGATGCGAAGTCACCATCCGCGAAGCGGGAGCTTCCAAGACGGGCGTTCCCAAGCCGGAGCTTGGGAACGAGAACCGTCGGGAGCTTGGGAACGAGAACTGGTCGGGGGGTGCCCCAAAGCACTGGCCCCTGAACCGCTCCCCTTTCACCGGGCGAGTGGCTACACTTTTGCCGCGTTGACGAAGAGCGGGGCCGCAAGAAATGTCGGCCCCGTTTTTTGCGCGCCTGTGTTGGTCGGCAACTTGTTGTTTCAGAGAGATCGCATCGTGACCGTGAC
>JAYVOX010000569.1:0-16271 GCA_043757695.1 Schlesneria sp. | reverse complement strand
TTTCGCTCCGAGGCTACGCGCCCGAATGGGACCACGACTGGCTGACGTCCGATGCGCGCGGTCGGCGACTGGACCTCGCGTTTCCGGAGAAGAGCCTGCTCGTGACCAAGCCTACCGGCGAAACCCCGCACGAAGGAGGACGGCGGATGGAGCCCGGCTCCCGTTACCAGAAAATGCTCATCGCCTGGGTGGCGGCCCGTGCGCCCGGACCGGATACAAACGAGGTCGAAGCAGCCCGTCTCGAAGTCCTGCCCGGCAGCCGCACGCTGCGTCCCGGCGACACCCAGCGGCTTCTCGTCCGTGCCATGCACCCCGACGGCCGCGTGCGCGACGTGACGTGGCTGGCCCAGTTCTTTTCCAACGACGAAGCCACGCTGGGCGTTTCGCCGGATGGGTTGGTCACGGCGCTTCGGGCCGGTGAGGCCACGGTGCGCGTGCATTTCCAAGGGCTCGTCGAGGTGGCCCGCTTCACGGTTCCGTATTCCCACACGGTCGCGCCGGAGAATTTCACCCGGTGGAACAACGAGGTGGACCGCCACGTCTTCGCCAAGCTCAAGGCGCTGCGGTTGCCGCCGTCCGAGGCATGCGACGACACCACGTTTCTTCGCCGCGCTTTTCTCGATGTGACGGGCACGCTACCTTCTCCCGAAGACGTGGCCGGCTTCGCCGCCGATTCCTCGCCCGACAAACGCGCGCGCGTCGTCGACCGGCTCCTCGCTTCCGGCGACTACGCGGACTACTGGACGCTTCAATTCGCCGACCTCCTCCAGAACCGCCGCGAACGCGACCACGACGTGCGCGGCGCAAAAGGGGTCCGTTCATTCCACACCTGGCTGCGCTCGCAGGTGGCGGCGAATCGTCCGTGGAACGAACTCGCGAAGGACGTCCTGCTCGCCAGCGGCGACGTGCGCGAACGCCCGCAGATCGGCTACTTCATCACCACGATGGGCGAGTTCGAACGCGTCCAGGAATCCGAGCTGGCCGATTCGGTGGCGCAGTCGTTCCTCGGCACGCGCATCGGCTGTGCGAAGTGTCACAACCATCCGCTGGAGAAGTACACGCAGGACGACTACTACCATTTCGCCGCGTTCTTCTCGCGCGTGGCGTTTGACCGGAAGAACCCGCAGTCGGGCCCGACCGAGTTGATGCAGGCGACTGAACACCAACAGAACCAGCAACGACATCTCGCCAACTTGCAGAAGCAGCTTGCCGAAAAAGAAGCCGCCTCCAAACCCGAGCAGGAAGAGGAACAGAAGAAGCTCGAACTGCAGCTTGCTGACCTGCGCAAGCAGATCGAGGGAGTGACCAAAGAGGTCGAGTCGATTCGGAAGTCGCCGGTCATGGTGCAGCAACCGCGCACGAACCAGCAACTCAAACCGCAGCCGCTCGATCGCGCCGAGTTGGCCATCGCACCGGGCGGCGACCCGCGCGCGGCGCTGGCCGACTGGATGACGAGCGGCCGGAATGAATCGTTCAACGGCAGCATCGTGAACCGCGTCTGGCAGCACTTTCTGGGCGTGGGCCTGGTCGAGCCGGTCGATGACATTCGCGCGAGCAACCCGCCCACGAACCCCGCGCTCTGGAAGGCCCTCAACGCCGATTTTGTGGCGCACGGCTTCGACCTGCGACATCTGATGCGGACGATTTTGAATTCGCGCACGTATCAACTGAGTTCTGAAACGGTGACCGACAACGAGGCCGACACGAAGTTCTACTCGCACTACTACGCACGGCGATTGCCCGCCGAACTGCTGCTCGACGCGATCAGCCAGGTCACCGCGATCCCCGACCAGTTCCCCGGCTATCCCGAGGGGATTCGAGCACAACAGCTTCCCGACCCGGCTCTCGATTCGTACTTCCTGCGTCTGTTCGGCCGCTCGGATCGCGTGACGGCCTGCGCGTGTGAGCGCACTGGCGACGTGACGATGTCGCAACTCCTGCACCTTCAAAACGGAGACACCATCAGCCGCAAACTCGAAGCGGGCGAAAGCCGCCTCGCCGAGATGCTGAAGTCCACAGCAGACAACCCGGCCCTGATCGAGCGTCTCTTTCTGACGACCCTCGCCCGCAAACCGTCTGAAACCGAAGCCAATGCCGCGTTGAGCGCCCTCGCCAGCGGAGACCCCCGCGACACCGTCTTCCGCGATCTCCTCTGGGCCTTGCTGAACTCGAAAGAGTTCGCTTTCAATCACTGAAACCGTTTGAAACTGATCACTCACGCCGAACCATTTTTAGAGAAGCCATCATGCTCGACATCACTCTTTCATCGGATCGTTCACGGCTCTGCAACGGCACGTCGCGGCGCGACTTTTTGCAGGTGGGCGGCCTCGGCCTTTGCGGCCTGTCGTTGGCGAGTCTCCTTCAACACGAGGCGATTGCGAAGGAGACCGGGAACGGGGCGACGCGGCCTGCTCGTGCAAAGTCGGTGATTTTGGTTTATCTCGGCGGCGGGCTGACGCATCACGATAGCTTTGACATGAAGCCGGAAGCACCGGCCGAGATTCGCGGCAAGTACTCGCCGATTGCCTCGAACGTGCCGGGGACTCAGGTTTGTGAGTTGTTGCCGAAGCTGGCGGCGAACATGGACAAGGTGGCACTCGTGAGATCGGGTGCTCACAACAACGACCACCACGAGACCGCCACGAATTGGGTGTTGTCGGGGCGGTTCGGTTCGGCGTTTGGTGACTATCCGGCGATCGGTGCCGTCGCGGCGCACGAGCTGGGTTTTGCGGGCGTGCTGCCGCCGTATGTGGCCGTGCCGCGCAATCCGTCGTTCACGTGGGAGCTGGGCAAGAGCGCGTTCCTCGGCGGGCGGTATGAGTCGTTCAAGACGGGCGACCCGAACGAGGCTAATTTCAAAGTGAAGGACGTCAATGCGGCCAACGTCACCGACAAGCAGGCTGAACGCCGCAAGACGCTGCTCAGCGCGGTGGACTCTCTCGCCGACAAGGTACGCGGCAACGATCAGCTTGCGACCTACGACGAGTTCCGGGGCCGGGCCGCCGAGATGATTCTGTCACCCGCCGCTCAAGCCGCGTTTGCCATTGAGAAGGAAGACGCGAAGTTGCGGGACCGATACGGTCACAACACGTTCGGCCAAAGCTGTCTGCTTGCAAGGCGACTCGTTGAGGGAGGCGTTCGGTTCGTGACGGTCAACTACGGCGGCTGGGATCACCACGGAAAGATCTTCGAGAACTGCGACAAGAAACTCCCCGAATTCGATCTGGGTCTGTCGGCGTTGCTGGAGGACATGACCGCACGCGGGTTGCTGAAGGACACACTGATCGCTTGCTTTGGTGAGTTCGGTCGGACAGCACTCATCAACAAGGACGCGGGCCGAGACCATTGGGGACCGGCGGCGAGCCTCCTGTTCGCGGGGGCCGGTGTGCAGGGAGGCAAGCTGATCGGAGCGACCGACAAGCAGGGAGCCTATGTCACGACGCGGCCCTACGCTCCCGCCGATGTCTGCCACACGATCCTCGATTCGCTGGGAGTCAACCCCCACACGAATCTGACGACTCCCGATGGCCGAGTGATTGAGGCACTCGAAGAGGGCGAGTTGATGACACCGCTGTTTGCCTGATTCATATCGTCCGTTGAGATGCCAAATAGTGGAGTAACCAATATGTCTGACTTTCCACGACACTCCGTGACGAGGCGGCGGATTGATTCGGCGGTCTCAGCCGTTAGCTGGCTGCTACTCGCCTCACTCGTTTCGGGTCAAGAGGCCAAACTCGAGCAGCGGCCGATGATCCTGAGTGCGGCTCCACTGGCGATCGTGTTGGGGAAGGAGGCCAAACTTGTACTGCGAGGCAACTTTCTCGATGAGATCACGGCCGTAAAGGTGGTCTCCACCGAGAATATCACGGTCGAGGTCATCTCAAAAAGCAAAACGTCAGTCCCGCAAAACTACGACGCCAAACGGGTTGGTGACACACTGGCCGAGATCAAGTTCTCTTTGCCACAGGAGACGCTCGCTGGCAAACTTTCTCTGACCGCCGAGTCTGTTCACGGAGTGAGTCCCGTCTATGAAATCGCCGTCGTGGCATCAGGCGATCTGATCGATGAGCAGGAGCCGAATGACAGCTTCAAGTCAGCTCAGATCATCTCCGTCGGTAAGATGATTGTCGGCAAAATTGGTGACGCGCGGAACGTGGATGTCTTTAGGGTTGAGTTCCTCGCCGGGCAAAAGGTGAGTGTGGAAACCTTTGCCGCACGAGCCGGTTCGCTCCTCGATTCGACGCTGACCTTGTACGACTCGAAAGGCCGGATCGTGGCTGCGAACGACGACCATGCGGGAACTCGCGATAGTCGGATCGTTGCGACGATCACCTTGGCAGGCACGTACTTTGTCACGGTTCAGGACGCGCATGATGCGGGTGGCCCGCACTTCGCCTACCGATTGAAGTTGACCCCATAAGAACAGAACTTCCAAGCCGACTTTTGGGTGCAGTTCAGCGGCAATCAATTGCCGCAATCGACAAATCACATGGCCGCGACTCATACAGTCGCATTGACGGGAACTACCGACGGGACTCGACTTAAAGTCGATTCCACTGGCTCCCAATTGGCCTCACCCGTTGACACAATGGGGTTGGCTTTGATGACGGCTGATGAAACGCCCGTCGTAGTTCGCCCGGCCACAGAAACGAACAAACCCCTGAAAAACAGGGGTTTGTTGTCGTCTGATGACGATTGCGAACCGGTGAAACAAATGAGCGCGCTGGGACTCGAACCCAGGACCTACGGATTAAAAGTCCGTTGCTCTACCAACTGAGCTACGCGCTCGGAGCTAGAAAACAGGCTGTTTTCTTCCGAACCTAGAATTGTTAGCCTTTCACGACACCCGTTACGACACCTGAAGGCGACACCCGATGGCTAACAAAACACCGAAGAAACCTTACCCCGACTTTCCCTTGTTTCCCCACGGCAACGGGCAGTGGGCGAAGAAAATCAAAGGCAAACTCCACTACTTCGGGGCTTGGTCGGACCCGAAAGCGGCGGGCGGGAAGTATCTTGACGTGAAGGACGATTTGCAAGCCGGTCGGATTCCGAGGACGACACCCGCCGACACCTGCGGCGTGACGATGCGGGAACTGGCAAATCGGTTCCTGACATCCAAGAAAATCCGACTCGACACTGACGATCTGTCGCAGCGCATGTTCAACGATTACTTTGGAATCTGCGAACGGATTCTGGACGAGTTCGGACGCAACCGTCTGGTGTCCGATTTGCGATCTGAGGATTTCGAGAAGCTCCGCGCCAAATTCGCCAAGGGGGTGGCAGCGACCACGCTCGGCAACCTGATTCGGCTGGTGCGTGTAGTGTTCAAGTTCGCCTACGATGCCGACTTGATCGACAAACCGATCAAGATGGGACCGGGCTTCAAGCCACCATCCCGCAAGACGCTGCGAGCCGCACGACAAGCCAAGCCGTTGCGGTTATTCGAGGCGAGCGATCTGCGGCAGGTTATCGCAGCGGCTCCAGTTGCCTTGAAGGCGATGACGTTGCTGGGAATCAATTGCGGATACGGCAACACCGACTGCGCGAAGCTCCAGCAATCGGCCATCGACTTCGAGGGCGGCTTGGTCACGTACCCGAGGCCAAAGACCGCCATCATGCGAAGGTGTGCGTTGTGGCCGGAGACCATCGCGGCACTCAAGGAAGCGATTGCGAAGCGACCGACGGCGAAGCGACCTGAGTTTGACGGACTCGCATTCCTGACGCGCTGCGGCGTTCCGTTCGTCCGTCCGGGCAGCACGGGCGTTCACATCGACTCGCTGTCATCGGAGTTTGTGAAGCTCACAACCAAGCTCGGCATCAATCGTGAGAACCTGACGTTCTATTCGCTCCGACACACAGTCGAGACCATCGGCGGCGATGCGAAGGATCAACCGGCACTCGACTTCATCATGGGACACGCGCCCCATGCAGGCGACATGTCTGCAGTCTACAGGGAAAGACTTGACGACGCGAGACTGAAGGCCGTCACCGATCACGTGCGCGCGTGGCTCTGGCCGGAGACGATCAAGAAGACCGCCACAACGAAGATCGAGTAGACAATCGCACAACGAGACCGGGCTAGGTTAGCTCCCGAAAAGCCGAAAGTTCCATCGGCCTGCCTGCGTCTCTTTTCAAACCGGAACACGTCACAACGGAACGAGTGACACGATGGCGGACAACTCGACATTCGAGCCAATCAAGACACTCCAGTTGTCTCAGTCTCCCGGCTGGTGGCTGGCGGCACTCGGAACCGCAGATGAGTGGCAGCGTCGGCGAGCGAAATCGTTGGAGCGGCTTCGGCGAGGCGAACCAGAACCAGAAACCAAACCGTGGACCGGGCATTGTCGGGAGGTGTCCACGATGGAACTGCAAGACATCCTCGTGCGGTTCAACGATGAACTGCGGGCACTGACGGAATACGTCCGCACCCGCAAACCCGCGCTCCTACATCTGGTCCCCGTCGTCAATTTTATGCTGGGTGATTCGACACTCAACCCGGAAACGGCGGCGACGAACATGCGGCGGCTGGAAGCAGAATTGGCGGACGAGAAGCCCAAGCCGGAAAAGCCTCGCACGTCCAAGCCGAAGAAGCCTACGGTCAAGTTCGGCAACCATCCTCAAATCACCATTGAGGGCGAACCCTACCCACTGACCTTTGAGCAAGCGCAATGGCTCGATGCGCTGATCGACGCAGGCGACTGGATGAGCGACGGCAAATACAACCGCGACAACAATCGAACCTCGCGACCGGATCGGCTGAGAAAGCAACTACCGAAAGAAGTTCAACGGCACATTGAAACCACGAAGAGTTCCGGCTCGCGATGGCGTTGACGCAGGTGCGTCAAACATGATCCGTATCTGTGCCAAGCCTCGAAATGAATGATGCGACTCAGTTGAGTTCGCACTTGTTTTGGAGGCTTTTTATGGAAACTTCAGCAGCACGACCGCCCGCGCTGGCCGTGTATCTCACACCCGCTGACATCGCCCGCAGTCGCGGTGTGAACGTCCTCAAGGTGCTTGGCTGGATCAAGTCTGGTGAGCTACGCGCGACGAACTACGCGACATCTCAGGCGGGCAAGCTCCCGCGATGGCGCATCTCACCCGCCGATCTTGAGGCATTTGATGTCGCTCGCGCCGCAGTCCCTCGACCCTCGCCAGCGCGACGGAAGCAGCGCGCTCGCGGTCACGTCGTCGAGTTCTTTTGACCAAAAAAAACGCCACGGGGGCTGAATCCCGTGGCGTTCGTGTTTTTCATCTCTGTCCCCACAATCACGATAGGACACCCGCATTATGGTCAAGACGACCGCTCAAGACAATCTCGACCTCGCCGCGATAATGCGGCAGCAGTGCGAGGCTCACGCCAGCATCAGACATCACGCAGCGGGCATCATCGCGCTGTCGATGGCCATCGGTGACGTGGACGCGGCGCTCCGGATCAGCATCGCAGAGCGATCTATCGACGAGCAGCAAAACTTGCTCTCGGCGGCGCGGCGGCTGGCTCTGCTGCTCAGTGGTGGGGAGGCCGCACGATGACAACACACAATCAAATCGAAGTGGACGCGGTGAAGGCGGCGGCTCGCGGCCGATGGCGGGATGTTCTCACGACGTTCGGCTTCAACGGCGAAGACCTCGACGGCAGGCATCATCCGTGTCCGAAGTGCGGCGGGACCGACCGCTTTCGGCTCCTCGATGAAGACGCGGGCGCTGTACTCTGCAATCAGTGCTTCCACGAGCGGAACGGCGACGGACTCGCGGCAATTCAGTGGCGCAACGATTGGACGTTCCCTGACACGCTCAAGGCCGTGGCCAGTCATGTCGGCATCAAGGGCGGTGAACGTGGACCTACTGATATCGTGGCCGACGTGGCACGCGCGAAGCGGATGCCTATGGAGTCGTTCAAGGCATTCGGAGCGACGGCAGCAAAGCGAGGAAGGGCGACTGTGGCTCGCGTCCCGATGTTCGGGCGTGACCGTCAACCATGTTCCGAGTTCGATCTTGGTTTCGGAAACAAGGGACTCGACAAAGGACTGAACGCCAAAGGCAAGTCGCCCGGACTGTTTGTCGTGACATGGCCGAAAGCCGGTGACACGGTTCTTGTCACGGAAGGTGTGAAGGATTCGGCGGCTCTGCATTCGCTCGGCTTCAAGGCGGTGGGACTGCCGACTTGCAAGATGGCGGCGAAGTTCGCTCGCGTCTTCGCGGGCTGTCATGTTGTCATCGTTCCTGACCGGGACACGACCGGCGAAGACTCAGCACGTATCACAGCGGCGCGGCTCAAGGGCGTGGCGGCATCGGTTCGCATCGCAACGCTGCCCGGCGAATTAAAGGCGAAGAATGGCGACGGCGTTCGCGAAGTTCTCGCGATGAAGGATGGCGAGTCGATGTTGAGGCAAGCCATCGAAGACGCGCGGACATGGGAACCAGAGGCCGCAGACGAACCACCGGACGATGCGAACGAGTGGACCTCGCTCCGATTCGCACAAGGTCTGACCGACCGATCGAACTCGCGGCGATTCTTGAAAGCCTACGGCGACCGTGTTCGGTTCGTGTTCCCGTGGGGCAAGTGGCTCGTGTGGGACGGGACACGATGGCAACTCGACGATGGCGGGGCCGTGATGAGACTCGCGATGGCGGTTGCCGATTCTGTCTGGATGGATGCAAAAGAGTTTCTCACGAAGGACGTGGTGGATTTCGCAGTCTCAACCAGCGGACACGGCAAGCTAGCGGCCATGTTGAAGCTCGCGGCGGCAGACGTTGCAGTTTCGGTTGATGCCCTCGACGCGAACCCGTGGCTGTTGAACGTGCCAAACGGAACGGTCGATCTGCGGACGGGCGAACTGAGACCGCATCGACGAGAAGACAACATCACGAAGTTGTGTCGGACGAACTTCAACCCCGAGGCCGGAAGCTACTGCTTTGACCGATTCCTTGAAGGCGTCTTCGATGGGCACGAACCAACCATTTCATTCCTGCAACGGTTCTTGGGCTACTGTTTGACCGGCGACGTGAGCGAGCAAGTGCTGGCAGTGTTCTACGGCGTCGGAAGCAACGGCAAATCGACGCTATTGAATGCACTGCAAACGACACTCGGCACCGACTACACGTCAGCGGCTCCGCCAAGTTTGTTGATGGAAAAGAAGACTGAGGCTCACCCGACCGAGTTGGCAGGGCTGTTCGGCAAGCGGCTCGTCATCGCCCAAGAATCGAGTCACGGGGCGAAGCTCGCGGAAGCGACCGTCAAGCAACTGACCGGCGGCGACATCATTTCCGCCAGAAGAATGAAGGAAGATTTCTGGCAGTTCGCGCCGAGTCACAAACTCGTCATGGCGACGAATCACAAGCCGCGCATCAAGGGGACTGACCATGCAATTTGGCGGCGGCTGTTGCTCGTGCCATTCGCTCGCAAGTTTTGGAACCCGGCCAAGGGTGAGACCGGGCCGGACGAACTTCGGCAGGACAAGTCGCTTCCCGAGAAGCTCGCGGCCGAACGTGAAGGCATCTTGGCATGGGCCATTCGCGGCTGTCTGGAATGGCAGCGCGACGGGTTGCAAGTCCCTGATTCCATTCGGGCCGCGACCGAGGGCTATCGCACCGAACAAGACGTACTCGGCAGGTTCGTCAACGAATGCTGTCTGACCGGGCAGGCATTCAAGGTGAAATTCTCCAGCTTGTTCGCGGCTCTCGAAACGTGGTCCAACGAATCGGGCGACAATCTGCCATCGCGCACGTTCGTCGGCCAGTGGCTCAAGGACAACGGATATCAAGACAAACACAGCGGGACGCGCTGGTATTTGGGCATCGCGTTGAAGGTGGACGAATGAAATGTGGAACGGTTGGAGGCTTTTTCCGTATAACCAAAATTCCCTACGGAAACAAAAATTATACGGGAAATGCCGCCAACCGTTCCAACCGTTCCACATTGGACGGAATGGCGTCGCACAGCCAAACCGATGCCGAGGAGTGTTGGTGAAAAAGTTTGGCTCCCTTCTGAGCCTTCATCACTTGATGACCACATACACCTCCAATTCCAAACTACAAAGTTTTGTCTTCCGGTCAAAAGCCAGACAGGGTTCCCATGCCGCGCGTCACAAAGTCCCTGTTTTCATGCCCGATTTGTCAGTTGCCAACTCGCGTCCTACGCTCGCGCCGGGCTTTGGCACAACGGCTCGTCCGGTATCGCCGTTGTGCGGCAGGCCATCGAATAAAGACCGCCGAGACGGTCGATATACCGCGTTCACAAGCCAACGTGCGATTGACACTAAGTTCTTTTATCAAATCTCACCAAATGTCGCCGGACTCAGATTCCAATTCTTAGCCATCAACTCAAAATGGGAACCATCATGACCACATCAAGCATCGAATCCCCGATCCCAGCGGCTTCCCCCAGCGAAGAAACCGAGTGCGCGTATCGACTCGCGGGATGGTGGAAAGCGGCGGACGTCCACCCGAGCTATCCCGCGACATCGGCCACAGTAGCGGACTTGTTGAAAGCAGGCGGCGGTTTTGATTGCAGCGTTGAATTGCTGGAGTCGTGGGCGCGCACCAAGCAGGTCGGAACCGTGCCGTTGCAGTCGGGCCGGTTCAAGTGGCAACCGTCCAACATCCTCTTGGCGGCGAGTCTGCTGAACGCTTCGCGCCGATGGTTGCCGTTGCATCCGTTGCACCTCGCGAAGATGTCTCCGTCCGAAGTGGCCGAAGCTCAGGCGGCGGCCGTCGGCGAAAGCATCTTCACCGATCTGGAATCGGTCGATTGCCAGACGTTACTCGGCACGATTGCCAACAGCGACGACAAAGAATTGCGGCTTGTACTGGTCACGGCGCTGCAATCAAAAATCCGACTGGCGGGGATGAAGTGAAGCAACTCAGGTTCCTCGTACCGATCAATCTTCGCGCTGGCAGGGGCGGGCCGCGCCGGTTCAAAATCTTGGCGTACTCCGGCGGGCTGTTGCCCGTGGAAGGCTTTGAGCATCCGGTTGTGGTCGATCTGAACGGGCTGAAAGCGGGCGCGGTTCCCATCGTGTTGAATCATCGCGTCGAAACCGATTCGACAGTCGGCGAAGCAACCAACATCGTGAACACCGGGCGCAATCTCTCATTGGCCGGTCAGGTGACGGGCCAGTCGCAACAGGTACTCGACGTTCTCTCCCAAGCCGATGCGGGCCACCGCTGGCAGGCGAGTATCGGTTGTCTCGTTCACTCGACGCAGGACATTCCGGCGGGCGAAGTCGTCACCGTCAACGGCCAGCAATTTCGTGGGCCTGTCATTATCGCGCGACGTTCGACGCTGCGCGAAACATCAGTTCTGCCAGTCGGGGCAGACAGTCACACCTCCGTCAACTTGGCGGCATCAGCAAAGGGTAAGCAAATGGACTTTGAACAATGGGCGGCAGACAAGGGATTCGAGACAGCAAATTTGTCACCGGACGCGAAGGCGTTTCTGACTTCGTTGTTTGACGCCGAGATGAACAGCACGCCGGGCACTCCGCCATCGGCAACGGGCGCATCGACAACGGCATCTGCACTAATCGACTTGCGGGCGACTCGTGCCGCCGATCACGTCCGCATTGCGGAGATTGAGCGTGTCGCGACCCGGCATCCATTGGTCGCCGCGACAGCGATTCGCGACGGGTGGACGCCTGAAAAAACGGAACTGGCAATCCTCAAGGCGAGCCACCGAATGAACGCACCATCGAACATCTCGCGGCACAACACCGGAAGCGACGGCACCAGTTCGCAGCATCTTTCCGCAGCACTAATGGTGAAGGCGGGGTACTCGACCGCCGCAGAGAAGATGTTCGGCGCAACCGTCATGGAACAGTCCAAACAGTTGCACGCCTCAAGTTTGGTGGACCTCTGCCGGGCCGCGTTGACGATTGACGGGCGTGAGTGTCCGCGCGAACGAAACGCCATGCTCCGTGCCGCCCTGTCAACGGGCAGTATGCCGGTCGCATTGGGCGACTCGGCCAACAAGACGTTGGAAGTCGCCTATCGGCAGGCACCGGCTTCGTGGCGGAGTTTCGCGGCCGTCAAACCGGCAGCAAACTTCAAAACGCAAACGGGCATTCGTCCGACGTTCGGCGGTGAACTGGAACAACTGCCCAAGGGCGGACTCATCAAGCACGGGACGTTCGCCGAAGAAACCTACGAATGGCACGTCGATACGTTTGCACGGCAACTGCAAGTTGACCGGCGAGACTTCCTGAACGACGATGCGAGTGTCTTCTCGGATGTCATTCCCGGTCTGGCTCGTGCGGCGGCACGTTCGCTCAGCAACCTGGTCGGGACCACGCTGCTGGCCAACGCCAACAGTTTCTTCGGCACCGGGCACGCAAACTATTTCAACGGCGCATCGCCGAACCTACAGGCATCCAGTCTCGCGACGGCGATTCAAATGCTCCGGCAGATGAAGGACGCGGAAGGCAATCTGCTGGACCTGCAACCGTCCGTGTTGCTCGTCCCACCAGAACTGGAACAAGTCGGACTCGCGCTGCTCAAATCGACGGAGGTTGCACGAGTCGCAACTGGCGACCAACTGCCGACGGGCAACACGTTCAAGGACATCGCCAAAATCGCCGTTGAACCACGACTCAGCGACGCGGGCTTCACTGGCTACAGCCTGACGCACTGGTATCTCTTCAGCGATCCAATGAACGCTTCCGTCATCGTCGGATTCCTTGACGGCAACGAAGCGCCGACACTGGAGACATTCGGCTTGGACAGCGACATCAACAAACTGGCTTTCGGCTTCCGCGTCTTCCATGACTTCGGTTGTGCGCTGGCCGATTTCCGGGCCGCGATCCGCAGCAAAGGGTCCGCGTGATTCAATACAACCTGCCCGTCAGTCTTTAGCCATTCTTCACCGGGCAGGTTGCGTCCGACGCAACACCTCGTCGGGCGCACATTGCCCGCGCCGGCACCTGACGGCGCGGGCTTTTCTCTTTCGTGAGGCGTGACCGATGCAAGAACCGTCACCTGCGTCCAACGAGTTTGGAGTTGGCAATCCGCACGCCTCGCGCGTTCAGAAGCTCCGCGGCGCGATGTTGGCGGCGATCACCGAGGCGGACATTGAAGCGATTGTTGCGAAGCTGATCGACATGTCCCGCGATGGAAGCCTTCCTGCCATGAAGCTGCTGTTCGATCTGATCGGCAAACCGGTTGACGGTGCGGTGATGCCGAGCGAACCCGCTGGCGACAAGGCCGAACGCATCCAGCAAATCGCCGCTCGCATCCGATTGAAATGCGAGGCGGAGTCGGCTTAGGTTCGCGACGTTCACGCCTGCCGCGTTCGGAGCGAGGACCACGAACAAGACATCATCCGGCGAGACGACGCGGCAGAAGGGCAGCATGCGGCGCGGATGTTGGACCGTCATGCAGATGAGTATGGGGACGATGAACATCAGGTAGACCGTCTCCATGTCACTGATGCCGTCCGACCCCAGCAGTTCGCAAACCTCACTGGAATCGGATTCCAGTGACACCTCGACATCCGCCCCCACCAGCGACCCGCCCGCCATCACGCTCGGCGGGTTTTTTCGTTGGGTGTCGGCAGCGAAGACCAAACCCCAAGAGCGGGTGTCGGCGACACCTGCAACGGGTGTCGAACGGGTGTTTGTCGTTGTGTTCTGGTGTCCGACGAGAACGTCTGATACACTACAAAACAGGCACAAATATAGGTTTTCGGGAGACAGTCGGGAGCTATTAAAAGTCCGTTGCTCTACCAACTGAGCTACGCGCTCGCACGCTGATGGAACGAGGTCCAAGCGGAGTGGAAAGTTATCGCCTGCGCAGGCAAGTTGCAATTCGCAGCCGCTGGTTATGTCGAGCCATTGGCAAGCGATCAACGGCCAAGGCTGCGAATCTGTCTGGGCGTTCGATTTCTGTTCGATCGGCAAGGGAACGAGGTCTTAACCACGGCCGCTGGGACTTAATGCATACAACGACTTCGACCGACAACCATGACGCTTCCGACAAAAGTCTAAACTCAATGTGGGTAGATTTGTAATCTGCCCGATTCCCAGCGAAACACGCGACTCGGGCAGATTACAAATCTGCCCCACGTAACTTTTGTTGGAAACGTCAACCTTAGCCAAATCGGACGACATCGAGCGGTCCCGCAGTTGAAGCCAGGGAAACTCGCAACGACGTTTTCAAAGCGACCACAGGATGGTGGTTGTGTTGCCACCCTTGACTTGCCATGTGGTACTGACGAGGCGTCCATACGTCCGTACTTCGAGTCCCCCGCGATTCAAAGTGGACCAAAACTTGGTCCTCGTTTCCTGACAGGGCCATTGAGAAGTTGTGACGTGTATGTATTTGGCCTTGGGCTTCCGATGGAGAGCCGACAGCGACAGTTCATCGTCTGCGTATTGTTCTCAACGATGCGATTGCAACTTGTCGTCTCAGGCGACAGGGTTTTAATTGGCGGGACACGGACTGCAAACCGCGTCAGGGTTGAGTACGCTTCTTTCCGTTTGCCGAGTTTTGCTGTTTCACGAAAGGCCGATCATGTTCCAGTCGTTCCGTTTCATCGCGCCGGTGATCGTGCTCTGGGCCGCATTGGTTGCTGCCAGCGGGCCGTTCGTTTCTGAGGCGATGGCCCAGGGAAACAACAACCAGAACAACAATCAAAACAACGCGAGCGGCATCAAGGTGGATGCTCAAGGGGTCGTGAGTCTCGCGATCGCCAACGACAGTTCGGGAGTGCTTGATAAGAAGCGGCGTGAGGCGGCGGCGAAGAAGCACGTGCGGGGCGACCTCACGAGGTCGAGCGGCCAACGGATGGTTTCACTCGTTCGCTTGGAGCAGCAAGTTGACGAGTGCTTGACTGCGGGAAAACCGATCCCCGATGAAGTCTTCTTTCTCGCGGGGCTGCAACGGATCGAGCAGGTCTTCGTGTTTCCAGACGACCACGATTTGGTGATCGCAGGACCAGCGGAAGGCTTCGTGCCCGATGCCGTGGGGCGGATGATCGGCATCGACAGCGGTCGGCCCACGTTGCGGTTGGATGATCTGGTGGTTGCGTTGCGAACGGTGAGCAAATCGCGCGTGGTCGGTTGTTCGATCGACCCGGTTCCCGAGCGACTGGTCGCGTTGCAGAAGTTCGTCCAAGCGGGCGGTCCCGCGACCGTCGCTGCTGTCGAAGCGCGGTTCCTACAGATGGATGACATCCTCGGCCTGCAAGACGTGCGCGTCGACGGTGTTCCCGCCGAGTCTCACTTCGCGCTGTCTTTGATCGAAGCCGACTATCGGATGAAGCGGATTTCCATCGGACTCGAAAACCCCGGCGTCAAAGGGCTGAAGAGCCATCTCGCGATGATCGGTGCCGGTGGAAACACGATGCAACGCTGGTGGTTCGTCCCGTTCTACGAGGCCATCCATCGCAGTGAGGATGGTCTCGCGTTTCAGTTCGCCGGGCAGCGCGTCCAACTGATGTCGCAAGAAGAGATGACGGACGCGCAGGGCAATCGCTCGGCCTCCGCCACGACGCGCGTCTCGACCCAAGCCTTCGCCAAGCAGTTCACCGAGAAGTATCCCGAGTTGGCCGAACGATCGCCGATCTTCGCTGAGTTGCAGAACCTGATCGACGCGGCAGTCCTCGCGGCACTGATCCAGAAGGAACGACTGGCCGAGCAGACTCATTGGAAAATGACCACGTTGCTCGACGAACAGCGACTCGTTGTGCCGACGTTCTCAACGCCGAAGAAGATCGCATCGCTAGTCAAATTCAAACGAGCGGGGAGCAACATCGTCGGCCTCGTCGGCGGCGGAGTCACGATTCACCCGCAGCAGGTCCTGAGCAAAGTGGCCGCAGCACCGAGCAGCCTGAGGCTCGACTCCCTCCGCACCGAAGCGGCCTCAGCCAAGCGAAGCGATTCCCATCCGTGGTGGTGGGACCGCTAATCGACCGGATGGAAGAAATCGACCTGTAGGATGGGCACTCTTGCCCGTCTGGCCTGAGGCACGAAAGCAGACGGGCAAGAGTGCCCATCCTACGAACAAGTCTCCCCGAAGCTGCGATGAAGTTTGCCGTTCGAACTCGCGCCTCGTACACTCCGGCCCCTCCTGATTGACCTGCCGAGATTTGAAAGGCCCGCCCCGTGTCCACTGCACCAATGCCGACTTCACCAATCACTGCCGTACCCAATGCTGTCGCCCCCTTGCCGTTCGTGCTCAACATCACGATGGCTGCATTTCAGCAGGAGGTGATGCAGCGGTCGCTCGAAGGGTTGGTGGTCCTCGACTTCTGGGCACCGTGGTGTCAGCCGTGT
>JAYVOX010000568.1:0-4323 GCA_043757695.1 Schlesneria sp. | reverse complement strand
AGCCGATACCGCGCGGGATAGATCGCGACGAACTCGTTGAAGTACGGATGGAACGATTCGTCTTCATGCCGAAACAGCCCGACGCTGGCCCCGTTATGAAACGAACCCATCCGCTCGTGAGCGCCTTGATCGATGTGACCCTGTTCGCCGGACGCGGGAAACTCGGGATCGACCTGCTTGTTCTTGAGCAGCACTCCATCGCCGTTCATCAGCACGTGCGCAACGAAGCCATGCGGGTTGGCCAGCGAGATACGCTGCGTCTTCACTGACGGAGGTTGCGGCTGAATCGCGGTGGCCAGCTTGAGCGTCTGTTCGGCCGCTTCGAGGTACTTCGCCAGATTGACGTGCGAGATCTCGAGCGCGTCCGAATTCTTATCGAACCCATGCGCCGAACCATCTGCTGGCAGCTCGTTCTGCAACGAGATTCCCGGCATGTCGAAGAGGTCTCGAATCGTGTTCTCGTACTCGGCCCGAGTCATCCGCCGCACGCCAGTCCTCGGCTCAGCGGCTAGCTTCTCCCGCTCGGCCCCGATGAGCGCCCCCTTCAGCTCGCTGACAATCACCGCCCGCTCAACCTCACTCGGCCGAGCCTGCCCCTTCGGCGGCATCTCCCCCGACTCGATCCGATCATGAATCTTCACCCACTGCAAAAAGTTGTCACCGTTCGACAACTCCTGTTTGAGCGCCGACAGATCAAGGCCACTCTGCTTCGAGTTCGCATCGTGGCATTCGTAGCAATGTGTTTTGAAGAACGGCAGCGGTTCCGCACGGGCATCTCCCAGAGATGAGACCGCGACGACGACGTTCACAACAATAAAAAGTATTCGTGGCATCATGGCTCGATTGGATGAGGGCTGGTCGGGGCAACGCTGATCAGGTTGCCTGTTCCAAATCAGGCAGCATGGGAATTTCCTTGAGCAGTTCGTTTAACAGCACGTCAGTCTCGTGCTTTGCGGTCCATGAGCGGAGATAAGTCCAGTCGATAATCGGGCCGCTGACCGTGAGGACGTTGACGACATCGTCGAGGTCTTTGCGTCGCTGCCAACGGAGCTTTTGGATCACGACATCCTCCACTGTGGGAAGCCAGACTTCTCGATGGATCTCATCCAGCATTTTTCGATAGCGACGGCGAAATCGCTCGCGGTGGTGCTCATCCTGCTCATTCAGCCGGAACAATTCGATCTGAAACTTTGTCGGTAGATAAGTGACCACGTTTCGTTTCGATCCCGTCAGTGCCTCCAGTTGCAGTTGCCGATCAAGCCGAAAATCCGCACCGAGTCGTTCCATCAACTCAGTCAATTGGCCCGACCGCAGTGCGACTACGAAGTCGGCAGCTTTGGTTGATCGCCCGATACTGTAGGCGTTCGATGAGAACGCTCCGACCACCATGTATTCGATCTGGCACGCTTCAAATGCGTCCACAACTGCCGCAGTCGCCTCAATGCTATTCATCAGTGTCCTCAATGTTGCGATAGATTCCCGCGTCGGCGATTCGGCGGGCAATTGCCAACCGCCGGTCTAATTCTTGTTCGACCTGTTCGTCGTTGAAGTTCGAGAACTGAGCGCGAATTCCGCTGCGAGCCAACGCACAATTCAGATCGAACAGTCGCGGGCCATCGAGAATCTTTTCATCCATCGGCGTGCGGCGGGCACGCAGAACTTTCTCGATGAAGATCGAGTTCATTAGGGCTTTGGTTTCCGCATCGGGCTGGGTCATCGGTGTTTCTCCGTAGGAATGCTCTGAACTCACACCATCTCCAACCCGCGGAACGTTCCCTTGCCCGTCGAGAATTCGCTCGTTTCGATGCCGAGGCGTTGGAGCATCGAGACGAAGAGGTTGGTCAGCGGGTAGTTGTTCTGCTGGTCGAAGGCCAGGTGTTGGCCGTGTTTGAAACCACCGCCAGCAAGCAGTGCGGGGAGGTTCACGTTCGAGTGGGAGTTCGCGCTCCCCATGCAAGTACCGTACAGGACCATCGTGCGGTCGAGGAGCGAGTCTCCCTCTTCCTTCGTTTCGCTGAGCGACTTGAAGAACCCGCCGAGCGCGTCGAACTGGCCTTCCTCGTGACGACGGAGTTCATCGAGAACTTCCGGGCGGTTGCCGTGATGTGTGATGTTGTGGATCACAGTCGTGTCGATGAAGAGGGAGATCACGCGCGACGAGTCGGTCTCCAGCGCCAGCTTGATGACATCGAAGAAGAGCCGCGTCCGTTGGACAAACGCCTTCCCGTCGTCGATATCTTCGGGCGGCTTGGCAGTCACGACCGGCTTCGGCTGGTGTTCCCAAGTCTCTGAACTGGCGAGTCGTTGTTCGAGGTCACGCACCGCCGTGAAGTATTGGTCCATGCGGTGCTGATCGCTTTTTGACAGCGAGCGGTTCAATCGTTTGGACTGATCGCCCACGAAGTCGAGCAAGCTGCGACCTTGCTTCAACGCTTCGACATTCGCCGCGACTTCTTCCGGCTTCCCCTGTACGAACAGTTTTTGAAAGAGTCGCTTTGGACTCTTCTCAGACGGGATCGGTGCGCCGCTGCGCGTGTAGCTGAGCGTGGAGCCTTCGTTGCTGTTGGCCAGCACGAGTGACGGGTATCGCGTCCGGTTGCCGATCAACTCGGCCGCGTACTGGTCGAGCGAGACCCCATTGCGGAACCCGCCTCGCTCGGGATGCGGCGTTCCCGTGAGGAAGCATTTCTCGGCCGCATGCGCACCCGTGACGCCGGGATGGCTCGTTCCTGAGAAGACAGTGAAGTCGTTCTGGTTGGCTTCCAGTTTCTTTAAGTACGGAGTCAGTTCGTAATCGCGGCCCGCTTTCTCGGGGAAGAAGTATTGCGGCAGGATGCCCATGTTCGTCTCGATCGCGATCATGCGGCGCGGAACTTCCTTCGCTGCTTCGGCACCAAACGCGGGCCGCATGGCATCAAGAAACGGCAGCGCGAACGCCACACCCGTGCCGCGCAAGAAGGACCGACGGGACAGGGGTTCAGAGGCGATTGAGAAGGGAGCTGGCATCGGGGGACTCACTGAAAGTTAAAGGATTCAAATTCGGGGATCACTCTCGTTCCCAAGCTCCCGCTTGGGAACGCACGGTTTAGAAGCTCCCGCTTCGCGTTTGGTCCAACAGACTCGAAGCAGGAGCTTCGAGTAGGCCGGTTCCCAAGCGGGAGCTTGGGAACCAGAACAAGAAGTCAGTTCCGCGTCACGAATTCATCGAGGTTCAAAATCACATTGCCGACCGCCGTGAGGGCTGCCAAGTCTGCCGCGTCTTGTCCGGCAGGGAGCGGGCCGAGCGGATTGGTGGCGAGCTGAACGGCCTCGTCGAAATGAGTCGCGTAATGTGCGCGGCGGCTGTCAAACAGTTTGGTCAACGCGGTGATCTCGTTGGGACGGGCGGGTCTGAGCAGTGTGAGTTGCAGCCCGACGGCGATGCGATCTTCGATCTTGATTGATGCCGCCTCGTTGACCATGCGTCGCGCGAGCGCCTGTGCCGCTTCGATGTAGGCGGGGTCGTTGAGCGTGACGAGGGCTTGCAGTGGCGTGTTCGTGTTGATGCGGCGAACAGTGCATAGCTCACGGCTCGGTGCGTCGAAGGTGGTCATCGCGGGATAGGGCGTTGTCCGCTTGATGAACGTGTAGAGGCCGCGCCGGTAGCGGTCCTCGCCCTGGCTCGTCTCCCACTTCGTGGTGTTGTAGGTCGATTGCCAGATGCCGTCGGGTTGAGGCGGCATGACCGACGGCCCGAACATCTTCTGACTGAGTAATCCCGACACGGCGAGGGCATTGTCGCGAATCATCTCCGCTTCCAATCGAAACCTCGGTCCGCGTGCGAGCAACCGATTGAAGCGGTCTCGCGCGAGCAGGTCACTCGACGCCCGCGACGACTGGCGATACGTCGCACTCATCACGATCAGCTTGCAGAGCCGCTTGTGAGACCACGGCTGTGGACTCATCGCCGAGAGATCAGCATCGGCACTGGACCCTTGCCTGAACTCGACCGCCAGCCAATCGAGCAACTCGGGATGAGTCGGGGATTGTCCCTGCGAGCCGAAGTCTTCTTGTGTCTCGACCAAACCCGCTCCGAAGAATTGAGACCAGACGCGGTTCACGGCGACACGCGCGGTGAGCGGGTTGTCGGGGTGAGTCAACCACGCGGCGACACTGAGCCGATTCGCGGGCGCATCCACCGCGAGCGGATGAAAGTTCGCGAGGACCGCCGGTTCGACGACATCGCTCTGTTCGAGAAAGTTGCCGCGCACGTGCAGTTTGGTCGTGCGACGCTTGCCTTCGGGCAACTCGCGCAGGATCGGTGTTTGAGGGATCGGAACGGCG
>JAYVOX010000567.1:0-4323 GCA_043757695.1 Schlesneria sp. | reverse complement strand
ACAACATTCCGGACAAGGTATGACCTACCCCGTGATGTTGACGGATCGGGCTCACGTCGAAATGGAAGCCGCGTATTCCTGGTGGGCTGAGCATCGGTGTCAGGCTCAGGCGGCGCAATGGTACAACGCGTTCGCGGACGCGATCGAATCCTTGGCCGATCATTCCGATCGCTGCGCCGATTCCCGAGAGAGCGAACACTTTCCGTATGAGATTCGCGATCTGTATTTCGGCATCGGTCGGCGGCGCCGGGTGCCACTGGCGGAGCTTTGGCCGCCAGTGTCTTCGGGTGAGACTTCGCTGATCATGACGGGCCATCGAGATTCGCGATTTGTATTTCGGCATCGGTCGGCGGCGCACTCATCGAGCCGTGTTCACGATTCGCAAGGACATGGTCTTGGTGCTCGCCATTCGCCATCTGGCCCGGCAAGACCTTTCGCCAGATGACCTCGCCTAGAAACGGGTGACATCGTGCGCCGGTGATGCCCGAAAAACGCTGACACCTCGAACCGTCCGCTGAAGGAAGCCCGCATGTCGAACGATGCCCAACCGCCGAGAATGCTCAGCGCCCCGTTGAAATTGACGAAGATGACGCTGCGTGGCCTCGGCCCGTATCTCAAGGGTGCAGAACTAGAGATCAAGCCGCTGACAATCCTCTGCGGCGAAAACGGCTCGGGGAAATCGACGTGGATCGACACTCTACGCCTCATCAAAAATACTGTGACCAAAAGAGAGGAGTTCCCGTTCTGTGAGTGGTTCTCCTCCGTCACTTACGATCCGACGGTTCCTTCTTACGATGCAACGGACCCGGACAACGAAGGCGATGTCAGCGGAAGTTGCTTTGAACGTGGGTTGTTGAACGCCAATTTGCTCTCATTCGACAAGTCATCTGCGGGCGACTCATTTCCTCTCGCCGAAAAAAAACAGGAAAGTCTTGCTGCGCGAGAACGAAGAGTTGAAGTCCTGAACGAAGAGGATGACGACCGCTCGTCTTGCGGCCCTGCAGGTTGCGTCGGCTTCGAAATGGAGGTTCAAACCGAACTGAATATCCGCGATCTGCAACGTTCGTCGCTACTCAGTGATGCTGTTTCCGCGCCTCAGCAATTGTTGTGGCTCGG
The DNA here is from genome assembly GCA_043757695.1 of Schlesneria sp. Taxonomy (GTDB): domain Bacteria; phylum Planctomycetota; class Planctomycetia; order Planctomycetales; family Planctomycetaceae; genus Schlesneria. The sequence goes on along the minus strand of JAYVOX010000567.1, from coordinate 3,207 downwards.
CAAGATGGCTGCGGGATCAAAAGTCCGATTGCGCCTCGCACGTCCCAGCATTCCGGTGACGGCAGTGGGCTGTGGTGGCTTGGATGGCTTATGGGATTTGATTGAGCTCACGCTCAACAGCCAATTCACAATCCATCTGCGCCGATCGCTGGACCGGAATTGGTCCAGGAAAGGTCAAGGACAATTGAAAGATGCACAGTGGGCGGTCTACTGCTCAAAGGCGTTCCTCCCAAGTCACACGGCAGAAGAGACTGAAGGCCATGACATCGCGTACGTGGATCTCAAGGGCGTTCATGTTGAAGAGCTTTGCGATTCAGTACGGTGTTCGGAGTGCCGCTCCGCGAGCCATGCTGATGAAAACAAAAGCGGAGTCACGTGCGACGACTGTCGCAAGACTAAGGAAATGATTGAATCGCTGGTCAGCAACTTTCGGCAGATATTCCGACAACTCACCAAGGATGTGCTTGCAGGGTTCTTTCCGATCGGTCCGATCCGAGAAATCCACAAATTAGAAGTTCCCAAGCTGGCTCCATCGCCTTTCCCTTACGTGGGTGGATTCGATTACCAACCTGCGACTCTGGAAAACTCAGAAGCGTTCCAGACCATTCCTGACCAACGATGCGTCGGCGAACATGGCGAACACTCTCAAGAACTCTTCAGCTACTGGGCCTACAACTTGATGTGTCAGCCCGAACAATCTCAGTCTCCGTACTGGTTTGAAACCTTTGTCTCATACTGGCTCGACCGCTTGGTCCAAACTCGTATTCAATTCGCAACTTTTCCGGGAGAACAACGTCCGGATTCATCAATTCTCGAAGGGAATCAGCCACTCAACGGGAGCTTGATTGACCGTGCATTCAATTGGCCGCGCGAAGGACGATTCGCCGTCACAATTGAAAATGCTCCCTACCACTGTACCAGTGGATTTCGAGATTTGAGTCGAAGCGTGCATCCACGAACTTCCACGAAGGGAGCGGCTTGGCACGTCATGAGCACCGGATTTCACCAGTTGGCTCCCATCGTGGTTCAGGCCGGGTTGCTGCATCAGAACGAGATCATGGCGGTCGAGAACCCCGAGGCTCATCTGCATCCGTCGTTGCAGATCAAGGTGGCCGAGTTCCTGATGCACCAAGCCAACGCGGGCAAGTTCATGCTGATCGAAACCCACAGCGACTTGATCGTCCGCCGTGTCATGCGAGCGCTCATGGAAGAAGACGTGATGACGCTCGGGAAGCCACAAGAGTCGGTAGCGATTCATTTCACGCGTCTCATCGACAGTGAGGACAAATCCTTCAAGTACGCGACGATGGAGACGCTCAAATTCGATGAACACAATCGCATCGTCTGGCCACCGGATTTCATGAACGATTACATCAAGGAGTCGCGCCGGCTGCTGGATGCCATGTACGGCACGCAATCGGAGGAAGATGACGATGGACCCTGAGCTGCTTGATCTCCCCGGCAGGAAAGGCGACGTCCGGTACTTTCTTCACGTCCATCCCAATAAGCGGACGAAGCCAATGTCGCCAACTACCGATGGTCGCTACGTGCGGCTCATTGAGGGCAAATGTCGGCCTATGGTCATCCTCGGGAAGTGCTGGTGGTTTGACTACGGCACGATCTCCGAAGAGCCCGTCGATCAGAAACCCGAGCAAGGAAACTGCGACTACTACACGGCAATCGCTCGTCCGGGGTATCTGGTCGTGGAACTGAGAAGTGAATGTCCTGCGGGCCGAGAGAAGATGCACTCCGAAGTCCAGAATGATTTGTTGAAAGTAGGCAAGGCTTCAGTTGTCTCGTTCCTTCCGGTTGTTTACCCGGCCGAGGCGTACAGACACGGGCCGCATGACGAGATTCGTAGTTTGCCCTCGTTACTGCTTGAGCAGATCCGAGACGAAATCGTTGACCGTGGTCTGCGTGGGGACATCGTTGATCCCCAAGTGGTTGCAAGGTAGTCGAGCGATCAAGTCAAAGAACTCGTGGACTGACGGCGCTCGGCTTGCCAAGGTAGCCCTGTCGCTCCGCGACAGGTGGCGTGATGAACCAGCGGCGTGGTCCGCGAAGTTGCGTTGGTGAACACAGGACGGTCTTCCCGCGCTCGCGCTTCCTGTCGCGGAGCGACAGGGCTACCTTGGGGCAGGACGCATGATTCATCCTGTTGGTGTCACTCGGCGGCGGAGCGATGCCTGATCGCACCTGAGAGCAACGAGCCACTGGTTCGGGGGCATCGGAGAAACAGTGCCGATTGGGGGCGATGTCTGGAAGATCACGGCGACTCCGGTGACTTCAGAGCATTCGCACAGCACGGTTGGTGACCATGTGCCGACCAACGACAATCGCACCACACCGGTCGGCATCCGGGCTGTTGGTTGGCTCTGAATTCTCAAGCCGCTTCAAGGTAGCCCTGTCGCTCCGCGACAGGTAGCGCGTTGAGGAAAGACACTTCGAGTGCGAATGGGCTTGGGCCGGTCCGGGCAGATTGCTGTCGCGAAGGGGTGGTCGTCTTCCGGTCCCTTCGCCCTCGTTCCCACGATGTGGTGGCTCTGCTTGTCGAGAGTCTGCGAAACGATTGGTGTGCCACTTGTTTCAGAGTCCTCGAAGAATCCGTGGCGGTGCGGGGTCCGGGCTTGAAAAGCACTGCTTCTCCGAGGACTCCGAGACAGTGGCACTGCGCGGCTGACCGGTTGAACACGGTGGATGCAGATGATCACTGTTGTTCCTATGGCCTTCGTGGAATCAGGGCGTACCACACTCGGTCCCTTTTCAAACTGCTCCACGGCCCAACCGGCCCAGCATCACTCACTCCCAGCGCGTCCAAGGTTGATCGGTTGACAAGTCTCCCGAATGCGAGTCATGGAATGCCTCGCCTATGTATACTTCGCGCGGCTTGATTTGAGGCCCAGGCGAGCCGCACGCCGTAAGTTCTTAATCGCCGCAGGAAACCCGTGGCCTTACGGCACACGGCTCGCCTGAAACATCTCACTTTTGGCCGCGTGAGGTATAGCTCAGTCATTCCACGACTGAGATTCTCCGTCCCGCAAACCGGCCAATGCCTACCGTGGTCGGGGATCGCCGAGCCGATCAAGTGCTCCGGCGTCGAGACGTGGCTGCTAGGTGTCTGTCCGGAAAGTCGAAGGCCATACCTTCCGTAGGGTGGGCACTGCCCACCATCAACGACCGATTGTGGTGGGCAGTGCCCACCCTACG
>JAYVOX010000566.1:0-16389 GCA_043757695.1 Schlesneria sp. | reverse complement strand
GGCGATTCGATTCCCGACATCTTCCCGCCCAACACGCCGACGGCTCTCCCCACGTTCGGCTTCAACTGGGCGATGCAGCCGGACGGAACGCTCAAGGTGTGGTACTCGGCCGTCGATCCGGCCTGGAATGCGACGCAGGTGTTCCTGAAAGAGGGAGCCGACACGCGCCTCGAACCGATCACGCCGACGCGCGTCGTGCTGTGGCCCGCCCTGACCGTGCTGGATGACCTCGACGACGTGGAACTGCGCGACGCCGGTGGCCTGACCGTCGCCCGAGGCACTCGCGACAGCAGCCTCCCCGAACCGGCCTGAGGCACATCATGGGTGACCATTGTCACCGGAATGAACATCGCTGCGCGGTTACACCTACTTTGGAATCTTCGGCTCGGGAACCTCGTCGAGGAGGCGGGCGATGACGGCTTCGGAGGACATGCCTTCGGCCTGGGCCTGAAAATTGGTCGCAATGCGTTGGCGGACTTGGATCGCCACGCGGCGGATGTTTTGGCAAGACTTACGCTCTGTCGAATGCTGGCCGAACGCGGCGTCGCGGCGTTCGTACTGAAGTACCGCTTGTGCCGTGAGAAGGAATCGGCGGGGTGGCCCGGACGCGGCTTTGGGCGTCCGGGTCGCGTGCGACAAGAGGTAATCTCAGTCAGCGCGGCTCTCGTGACCTCTTGTAATTTCATCACCCGGACATCCCTCGCAAATTGGTGGTTGCCATCCAGTCCCCTCTCCCCCGTCTTCGGGGGAGAGGAATAGGGTGAGGGGGCCGAGTGATCGAGAGGCGTTCCATTTGTCGAACAATCGCCGCTGGAATCGGCTGTCGTCAGTCCAGCAGGCACACCACTGAATCGAATCCCCCCTCACCCTAACCCGCTCCCCCCGAAGACGGGCGGGATAGCAGCCTGTTGAAAAAGGCAGCTTGGACGCCTCGTCCGAGTGAAAACCAATTGGAATCGGACGGACGGGGCGTCCATCCTACAGTTCTTCAACAGGCTGATAGGGGACAAGATCAGCGCTATCAATCACTTCTCGAAGAACGGGAACAACTGCTTGAGTTCGACGGACGTTGGTCTGCGGCCGTACTCGCAAAGTTCAAAGGCTTCGGCGTATTTGATGGCCTTGCCTTTTTCTTCGCCATAGAGCGCAATGAGCGTGTCGCGATAGCGGTTGGCTTCACCGGATTGGCGGTCGTGCCAGCGTTGTTTGAGCCAAGCCTTGCGACCGGCGATGTCGCTGGCCGGGGGAACCTTGCTGACGAACTCTTCGCTGCCGCTGGCTCCTCCTTCGTAGACTTGGGACTCCAGTTCGTGCAGGGCCTCGACCTTGAGATCCAAGACATCGTCAACGGCCACGGTGATGTCGGGCTTGAAGGGGTAAGGCTTCTGAAATCCGTCGCTCAAATAGAGGAAGACCGGGTTCTTCTTCAGATAGGGCGTGTCGGGACAGAAGAAGGGGACCGTGACCATGAAGGCCGCGTCTTGCACGAGGATGCCGACGTAGCGATGGTCGGGATGATAGTCCCACGGCCGGTGAGCGATCACGATGTCGGCCTTCCATTCGCGGATGACCTTCGTGATGAGGCGGCGATTCTCCAGAGTCGGTTCGAGTTCCCCGTCATGAATGTCGAGGACCTGCGACGTGACGCCGAGCTTCTTCGCCACGGCGGCCGATTCGGCGGTTCGTCGCTGCGCGAGCGGTCCGCCCGCCATCTGCCAGTGTCCGATGTCTCCGTTCGTCACCGAGCAGAGCTTCACATGATGACCGAGCTTCGCCCATTTGGCTGCGGTGCCTCCGGCCTTGAACTCGGCGTCATCGGGATGCGCGCCGAAGACGACGATCCGTAGCTTGCCGTCGTCGGGGGGAGACTGTGCCCGAGAGACGGCCGCCGACAACACGACGATTGCAGCGGCGAGGAAGGCCAACGACGAACGATGCGGAAACTGTGACATGAGGAAGTTCCTGTGAGGCACCGGGTAGGAAGTAGGGTGGGACAAGCTCGCTTCGAGCGCCGGCCCACCATGAGAAAACGTCGAGAAATCATGGTGGGCCGGCGCGGCGAAGCGCCGCTGGTCCCACCCTACATTCTGTGCAACTTCAAATTGGACGTTGCCGTGGCCCGCACTCTCGGACAGCGTGGCGTCTCCTTGCGCGAGTCAGGTATAACGCTTCGGCCTGCGGGCGTCAGCCAATCGCTGTTCGATACTGATGCCGTTTCACCAAGTCTCACACAAGGTGCCTCAATGACACTCTGGAAGTTCGCGTTTGTGGCGGTTTGCATCGTTCCGACGATGGTCTCGGCCGAGAACTGGCCGGGATGGCGGGGGCCTCGCGGGGATGGGACGAGTGTCGAAGCGAACGTCCCACTGAAATGGGACGCCACCAAGAACGAGGGGGTGGCGTGGAAGGTGGCCGTGCCGTATGGAGGGCACTCGTCGCCGGTCGTGTGGGATGATCGAGTCATCGTCACCGGCGCGGACGAAGTGAATCAGAGGCGGATGCTGATGGTGTTCGATCGAGTCGGCGGCAAGCCGCTGTGGGAGAAAGAGGTCGCCAAGACGCCGCTCGAAAAGAAGCACAAGCTGAACAGTTGGGCCTCGGGGACTCCGGTGACCGACGGAACGCTGGTCTATGTCGCATTCTTGGATGAGAAGGAGATGCTGGTCTCGGCCTACGATCTGGAGGGCCACGAAAGATGGACCGTGCGGCCGGGTGTCTTCTCCAGCGTGCATGGCTATTGCAGTTGCCCCGTGCTGTTCGAGAAAACGGTGATTGTAAATGGCGACCACGACGGCGAGGCTTATCTGGTGGCCCTCGATCGCGAGACGGGGAAAACCATCTGGAAGACGCCGCGCGAGAACAAGACTCGCAGCTACTGCACGCCCATCATTCGCGAGTTCGATGGCCGGACGCAGATGATCCTGTCGGGCAGCAAGTGCGTGGCAAGCTACGATCCACGCACGGGACGACGGCATTGGATTCTCGATGGCCCGACCGAGCAGTTCGTCGCGTCGCCGGTCGAGAACAAGGGCTTGATCTTCATCACAGGCGGCTTCCCCGACAAACACATTCTCGCCATCGACCCGCGCGGCTCGGGAAAGATCACCGAGGAGAGCCATGTGAAGTGGCACCACCTCAACAAGGGAGTCAGCTATGTGCCGTCGCCCGTCGCCGCGAACGATTTCTTCTTTTGCGTGTCGGATGGAGGCGTGGCCAGTTGCTACGACGCAATCACCGGCGACGTGAAGTGGCAGGAGCGACTCGGCCGTCATCACAGCGGATCGCTCGTCGCGGCAGCAGGTCGCGTCTACTTCATCGATGACGACGGCATCACGCACGTCATGTCAGCAGGGCCAGAATTCAACGTCCTCGCCCAGAATCCGCTGGGTGAGGAGGTCTACTCGTCCCCCGCAATCAGTCGCGGCCAACTGCTGATCCGGGGCGAGAAGCATCTGTTCTGCATCGGTGACCGCAGCGAGAAGACGGCGGCGAAGTGACGCGACAACTTACGGCTCGCGTTGCCAGAGTCTCAGTCATGGAATGACTGAGCTACGTAGGCCGGTCATTCCATGACCGGTATTGAGTTCAAAACAGGTTCCCCGATCATGCCACTCGAACTCCCCGACATCAGCAGCATCATGCTCGACGCGGCGTCGTTGGCGATCATCGCGGACACGCACCAGCTCGCGCGGAAAGTCAACGAGTTCCGGCCGCTCGCCGAACCGACGCTCTCCGAACTGCGGCGTCGGTTGCTGACGGAGGAAGTCTTCCACAGCAACGCGATTGAGGGCAGCACGCTCTCCCTGCGCGAAACCGCCGAGATTCTGGCTACGGGCGAGTTGTATCTGGACAAGCAGCGCGAGGCTCAGGAAGCACTAAACCTGATGAACGCCATTCGGCACATCGAAGGGCTTCGTCCCAATCCGGCGTCAGTCCACGAGCTGAACGATCTCTTGGAGACACACCGTCTCATCTTGACAGCAGTCAACGATGCCGAAGCGGGGCACCTGCGAAACCATCCCGTCATGATCCGCGCCGCGAAGTTTCAGCCTCCCGACTCGGATCAAGTCCCTGCCCTGATGGCCCAGTTCATGGACCGGCTGACCAACAGCCATTCCGCCGATCATGTGTTGCGAGCGGCGTGGGCGCATTGGACGCTGGCCCGCATCCATCCGTTCGGGGACGGCAACGGACGCATCGCTCGTTTGTGGCAGAACCTGATCCTGTTTCAGGGCGGCCTGACGGCGGCACTCATTCGCAGCACGGAACGGCAGGAGTACTACGAGTCCCTGCAACTGGCGGACGGTGGCGAGTTCAACCCGTTCGTGCAGTTCGTCGCCCGTTGTTGCCAGTTGACGTTGCAGGAGTACCTGAACGCTCAGCAAGCGGTGGATGAATTGAAGGATTGGGCCAAGGGACTCATCGACCCGGCAACGATCCCGTCCACAGAGGAGTTGACTCTGCATTACACTCGCTGGTCAATGCGGATGGAGTCTCTGCGGGATGCGTTTGAACGATGTGCGGCACAACTCACCGAAGTCTCCAAAGGGGCATTCTCTATCGCGATTACGGCTGCACCAGTCTTGTCACGGGAGGACTGGGAATCACTTTGGAATTCGCCAACGAACCGAAATCGGAGATTCTTTGAGATTCAATGCCGACGCGGACGCGGGCGAGTTACTTATGCGTTCCATTTTTATCAGGCTTTCGCGGGGAATGACGGTAGTACTGCCAGTGACGCAGTTGGAGTTGTGTGCAGCATCGTCCATTCAAAGACTTGGCAATGTTATTGGCAAACGGGTGGCCATGTGCTTCCGTGGGGAGTGATTTCCTCTGACAACGGCTTCATTCAAATTGAGAGTGAAAGCAGCAACATTGCCATTGAGATTGATGTCCTTCAATTGGCCAAGCAATTTCTCACGGATGTTTACCAGCACGTGTTGGAGTGATCTGTATTTCTCTGCTGAACACCAATACGCAAACCAGTTCGATATCGCTGGTGATCGAAGGAAACAATGGCGCGCGACTACCAACAAATCATCCGTGACTACTTTGCCGATCCACTCGCGAAGCCGCTCAGGCCGAAGGAGCTGGCGCAGGAGCTGGGTCTCGGCAAGAACGACTTCAAGCGGTTCAAGGATGCCGTCGAGGCATTCGTGGCCGACGGCGGGCTGGTGATGGGGAAGAACAAACTGGTACGCTCGGCCGCGCCGGTGGATTCGATCGCGGGGACAGTCAAGCGAACGGGCAAAGGGAACGGGTACTTCCGGCCTCACGACCTGACGCAGCTCGAACAGGGAGAGTCGCTCTACATTTTCCCCGAGGATTTGCAGGATGCGTTTACGGGGGATGAGGTTTTCGTTCAGTTGCTGAAGCGGCGGGAGCGAGGCCAGCGGTGTGGTCGCGTGATCGAGATCATCTCGCGCGGATCGAAGGCGTTCGTCGGGTCGTACTTTGAACAGCGCAATCGCGGTTTCGTGCGGATCGACGGCAATCAGTTTGAAGGGCCGATCTCGGTGGGCGACCCCGGCGCGAAGGGCGTCCTTCCCGATGACCGCGTTGTCGTCGAGATGCTGCGTTTCCCCAGTCGCGACGAGGCGGGTGAGGCAGTCATCACGAAGGTTCTCGGCGCGCGAGGGACTCCCGGCGTCGATCTGCTCACGATCATTCACGAGTTCGAGTTGCCAGACGAATTCCCTGAGGCGGTGCTGGCGGAGGCCCGTTTGCAGGCGCAGATGTTCGAGGAAGACGAGAGTCGAGAGGCGAGAGTCGAGAGCCAGACGGAAGCAGGCTTGCCGCAGACGACCTCCGCGGACCTTCAACCGTCAACCCTCGACGATCAATCCGCAACAAAAGCCCCCCTCACCCTAACCCTCTCCCCCGAAGACGGGGGAGAGGGGACAGGAGCAGCAGACTCGACCACTGACTCTGCTCTTCTCTCTTCGCTCCATACTCAGACTCGTCTCGATCTGACCAACGAACTGATCATCACCATCGACCCGGTCGATGCGCGGGACTTCGACGACGCGATCTCGCTCACGCGCGAGGACGATGGGAACTGGCGGCTGGGCGTGCATATCGCCGATGTGGCGCACTTCGTTCGGCCGGGGACGCTGCTCGACAAGGAAGCGCATCTGCGCGGGACGAGCGTTTATCTCCCGGACAAAGTGCTGCCGATGTTGCCCGAGGTGATCTCGAACGCGCTGGCCAGTCTTCAGCAGGGACGCGTCCGCTACACGAAGTCGGCCTTCATCACGCTCAGTCCCGAGGGGATGCCGCTGGATGCCGAGTTCGCGAACTCGAAGATCAAGGTTGTTCAGCGATTCGCCTATGAACAGGTGATGCCGTTGGTGGAAGGGCGGACGGTTGAGGGTCGAGAGTTGAAGGGCGGAGAAGACGGCGCGGAAGCCGGTTCAGATGCTTCTTCCTCTGCCCCTCAACCCTCGACTCTCAACCCTCAACCTGCCCCCAACATCATCGCCCTGCTGCGCGACATGCACGGGCTGGCGATGATCTTGCGAAAGCGGCGGTTCGCGCGCGGGGCACTCGATCTGAACCTGCCCGAGGTCAAGATCGACATGACTCGCGACGGGACCGTGGCCGGAGCGCATCGGCAACCGCACGATGAGAGCCATCAGATCATTGAGGAGTTCATGCTGGCGGCCAACATCGCCGTCGCGACGAAGCTGACCGACTGCGGCATCCCGTTCCTGCGCCGCAACCATGCCGCTCCCGACGATATGAAGCTCGGCGTCTTGAGTGAGTTCGCCAAGTCGCTCGGCTACAAAACGAAGACGATGCCGGGTCGAGCCGATCTCCAAAAACTGCTGAAGGAAGTGCAGGGGACTCCACACGAGTATGCGATCAGTTACGCCACGCTCCGCAGCATGAAGCAAGCGGTCTATGGTCCCGAGGACGACATCGGTCACTACGCGCTGGCCTTCGATCACTACTGCCACTTCACCAGCCCGATCCGACGTTATCCCGATCTGACGATTCATCGGTTGATTGATGAGGTGGTGCAGAAGGAATCGAGGCCGGCCTCGGTTCGGCGCGGGTCTCCCGACCCCACCGGAGCATCCGACCGCAGGTCTCCGCTTTCTTCAACAAATGATCTGTTCACGAAAGATGGAGAACAGGAGCAGGCAGAAGCTCAGCAGGTGACTCGCGCACACTCCGCGACCGGGGACAACAAGGTTGCGGAACGGCGTGTCCGCGACGAGGTGCCGTTGGGGAAGAAGTCAAAGCCAAAGCAGGAGCCCCCTCACCCTAACCCTCTCCCCCGAGGACGGGGGCGAGGGGACAAGCAAAGAGAAGACGGTCAGCAGCAGAGCTTTCCAGCGGAGTTAGTTCAGCTTGGCATCTGGTGTTCAATGACGGAGCGTCGCGCGCAGGATGCCGAGCGGGAACTCATCAAGCTCAAGATGCTGGAGTACCTCACGAAGCACATCGGCGACGAGTTGCACGCGACGGTCACGGGGGTCGAAAAGTTTGGCCTCTTCTGCACGGGGATCGAACTCCCGGCCGAGGGTCTCGTCCACATCAGCACGCTGGGCGACGATCGTTACGACTACGACGACCGCTCGCACACACTGGTCGGTCGCCGCAGCAACCGCACTTACCGGCTGGGCGACTTTGTGAAGGTGATCGTGGCCAAGGTCGATCTCGTCGAGCGCAAGCTGGAGATGCGACTTGTCGTCGAAGAGAACTCCACCTCGCGTGAGTTTCAGCGGCGTGAATCTCAGTCACGTCAGGACTCGAAGACCGCGAAGCCCAGATCACAGGGGCCTCCCAAGAAACGCGGGAAGCGGCGGTGAAAGCGTGGGACGAGGATGAGAGTGAGCCTGGATTTCACTGGCCTACACCGTTTCCCTCCGGTACATCGCTTGCTTTGTCGAGTTTCGCGTGAGAAGCCGAGTGTGGGTTGCAGTGGTTGGTTCGGTCGTGTCGTCCTGCCGCGCTTCGTCAACACAAGTCGGTGCGGCATACCGCATCGGGTTGGAGTCCTCACGGCACGGCGGTGTAGAGTTCCCGAGCGTGCGAAGTTGGAACTCACGGCTTGGCTCAGTGGCGGGACTGTGAATTGTAAAGTTTGCCGACATCGACAAAGTTTGCGACAGGAATTTTTGTGACTCGGAAAGTGGTGAGGCGATGAACAGAACATCCTTGAGGACAGCCTGCGTTCGAGCAGAGCGAGCCACAATTTCCAAACACTGGTTGATAGCCGCATTGTGCTGGGGACTGCTCGCCGCCGTGACCGCGCGTTCGGCGTTCGGGCAGGAGCGAGGTCTGCGACCGTCCACAGTTCCCAGAAATCGCTTCGCGCCGGTGCCGCTGGAGTCGGGGCTGGCTCCGTTGCCGGTTCAGGCACGAGGAACCGTTTCGCCGCTCCCAATCGGGCCGGGGCCAGTCTTCGCGCCGCCCGTTTACGGGGAACCTTCGCCCGACTTCTTTGGTTCACCGGGGTTCCGCCCCGCGCCGTTCTTGCCTCAGTACGGAGACGTGCCTGTGCAGCGGCAGTTCTCTCCGACCCAAGGGATCAATCAACCCGTTGAAGTGCGGCGCGTTCCGAATGACCGAACCGTTCAACAAACTCTGGCCCAACAGGTCACTGGTCCGGCCAACGTGCGCGTCAGTGTGAGTGAGGATTTTCTGAACCGTCTCGTTGCGCGCGATGACGTTCAGCCGGGTCCGGTGCGAGATAAGGTACTCGGTGCGGATGTCGCAGGCCGACAGACGACGACCTCGCGGCTGGTACTCGATTTGAAGCCGTCGCAGGAGAAGGCGCATGCCGTGTTCGTGCTGACCGGCGACGTGCAGTTGCAAGTCACGGGAACGACGCCACAGGCGATGGTGGACACCGCCGGACAGCAGCAGTTTGTCGCGGTGAAGGATGTCTTTTTTGACGGTCGCTGGCTTTCGACGAAACATGCGACGGTCTTCGTTCGCGCCCGCAATCAAACCGTCGGAGCAACGACACCGCTCTCGGGTTCCGTCTTCGGCGGGCTGGCGGAACGGATCGCGTATCGCACGGCTGAACGGATGCGTCCTGAGGCCGAAGCGATCGCGCGCGATCGTCTCGCCGAGAAAGTCTATCCCGCGTTCGATGGTGAGATCGACAAGCAACTTTCGGACGCGAACCGACTCCTCGAACAACAACTTCGCAAACAATTGGAGCTGGCTCAACTGGCACCGTCCGCGCAGTTCGTGGCGACGACCGACACGCGTTTGGAGTACGGCGCGGTGATCGGCGGCAAGTCGGCGGCTGCGGCCGCCTCGCGACCTCCCACGATCAGTGCCGACGGCGCTGTGAGCCTGATGCTGCACGACAGCCTCGTGAATGAGTTGATCGAGCGAACTTCCCTGCGCGGCTATCAGACGACCGACAAGGAACTCAAACAGCAAGTCGCTCAATTGCTCGGTGCCTTGCCGGGTGTGAAGGTCACACTGCCGGACGAGAAGGCCGCCGTTGCGCCGTTTGGGTTGCCGTTGCCAGTGATGAGTCTTGTTACCAACATCGAGTTTGATGAGGTGACTCCGCTGACGATACGACTCGATCAGGATCGACTGACGGCCACGATCAAAGCCGCGTTCAAACCGGCCGGACAAAACCTGTTCCCGCCGATGACGGTCACGATCGAGTATCGGACTGTGATCGAAGGCAACGTCGTGCGACTCGTCGCAGGCAAGCCGCGTGTGATCGTTCAGGGGAGTGAAGACTCGTCGCGTGAACCGACGGTGACTGAGACGACCGTGCAGAATTCGTTCGCGTCAGCACTGCCGACGTTCGAAGTGGACCAGTCGTTGCTCGCCTCGTATTGGACGCATCGCGGTCCCGCTCCGCGCGTGACCTCGTTCAAAGCCCGCGACGGTTGGTTGGCTGTGGCGCTCGACTGAGATTGATTGTGCCCGTCTTCATTCCCTCTCTGCCGAGGCTCTCGCCATGTTGCGTTCGCTGGCCGTACTTTGCCTTGTGGTTCTCGCGACGCCCGTGTCGGCGGCCTCACCGCGAAACGTGGTCGTCATCGTGGCCGATGATTTGGGAAAGCAGCTCGGTTGTTATGGCGACAAGCTCGCGCAGACACCCAACGTGGACCGGCTCGCGGCGCAGGGCGTGCGATTCCATCGAGCCTACTGCACGACGGCCAGTTGCAGTGCGAGTCGTTCCGTGTTGATGAGCGGCCTGCACAACCATGCGACCGGTCATTACGGACACGCTCACGGGGCTGGCCACTTCAGCACGTATGAGTCCGTCCGCTCGTTGCCCGTCATGCTGAGTGAGTCGGGCTATCGCACTTGCCTCATCGGGAAGTACCACCTCGCCCCCGAGTACACCTACAAGTTTGAGACTGAGCGGCAAGAGGGGACTCAAGGGGCACGCAACACGGTGCGGATGGCTCAGAACGCGAAGACTTGGATCGCGGAGAACGACGCGCGTCCGTTCTTCCTCTACTTCTGTCCGACCGATCCGCATCGCGCCGGTGCGGACTCATTCGCCAACCATCCCGATCAGCCCGACTTCTATCCCGGCATCAATCCCGCAATCTATCGGCCCGAAGATGTCTCAGTCCCCTCGTGGCTGTCGGATCGGCCCGAGGTTCGGCAGGAACTCGCCGAGTATTACCAGTCGATCGCGCGGCTGGACGTGGGGATCGGCACGTTGCTCGATGCCCTGCATGAGACCGGTCATTGGGACGACACGCTCGTGATGTTTCTCAGCGACAACGGCCCGCCGTTTCCCGGTGCCAAGACGACGCAGTACGAACCGGGAACAAACCTGCCATTGATCGTGCGTGACCCTCGCTTGAAGACTCAAGGCCACACCAGCGACGCGCTCGTGACGTGGGTCGATGTGATGCCGACAGTCCTCGATTACTGCGGTGTCGAACCCAAGTCGATCGAACCAGTGCGACCGATGGAAAACATCGGTCGTCCTCCTGTCGCCGGTGATGGACGGAAGGCCAAAGTTGCGAGGGATGCTGGCGAGCTGAAGCCGTACAAACTTCATGGGCGTTCGTTCTTGAGTATCCTCGATCAAGCAAAGCCGTCGGGTTGGGATGAGGCGTACTACTCGCACACGTTCCACGAGGTGACGATGTACTACCCGATGCGCGTGGTCCGCAGTGGCAAGTTCAAGTTGATCTTCAATATCGCGAACCCACTGCCGTATCCGTTCGCGTCGGACCTGCAGGATTCGCCGACGTGGCAGGCGGTTCTCAAACGGAACGACGAGTCCGAGCAGTACGGCCAGCGCACGGTGAAAGCCTATCTGCATCGCCCTCGGTTCGAGCTGTTCGACTTGGAAGCCGATCCGCACGAGACCAAGAACCTCGCCGAAGACCTGACGCACAAGGTGACGTTGGAGTCGTTGCAGGCGAAGCTCCAGAAGTGGCAGATCGCCACGAAAGATCCGTGGGATTCCAAGTGGACCTACGAATGAGCGTGATCTTTTCGGTTGGGAGACTGGTCCGATTGGGAGACTGGCACGGCTCGTTCGAGATCGAATTCACCGCTCCAACCGGCAAGGTTTGACTAGGCCGTTTTCTGAATGCGACCCGAGCGACCCGTGACATCCGCACGCCGTGTTTGACTCTCGCGTTGCGCGGCCCGCATCCGTGGACAGGTTGGACTCGCTTCCGTCGTGCGGTCGATCCGACTGCGGTCGAGTACGGTGAATCGTGTGAGTCAGGGAGAAATGTCGTTGTTTCGTCCCTGCGTGCGTTCGTAGCATCCGAGCTTCGTCTCGGTGTTGGAATCGAATGTGGTTGCACTGATGCTCATACCGCCGAATGCGGTTCGATCGTCGTCGTGTGATTGCGGAGTCTGCGAATGGCCCGGCTTCGTCAACTATTGGTCGCGAGTCTTGCCTGTGGGGCGCTGTGCCTGCACGGTGCGCCGTCGTCGTGGGCTCAACCGGCTCCCGGCAAGTTGGCCGCCGCACCGGATCCGTCTCCCCTCCTGATCGAGCCTAAAACGCCGGAAGAGTTCTTCGCGAGTACGTTGTTGATGGTCGATCTGGCCCGCATGGACTTGGCTCGCAAGTACCTCGAACAGTTCGATTCGGGATCGCCCGACGACGAACTGCTGATCAAGATTCGCGACAAGCATGGCACGGGCGAGTTCGTCAAACTGTCCCGCATCCCAGAGCTGCAGCCTCTGTCCTCTCAGTTACTCGAACGACTCAATGCCCTAGCCCGGAAGCAATCGGAAGACCCGGCGTTTGTGGATGGCCTGATCGCGAGATTGATGGGCGATCCGACTCAACGGGAGTTGGCGATACGCGAGTTGCGTAATGCCGGGCCGCGAGCGGTTCCACAGATTCTGAAGCAGATGAGCAAGCCCGAGATGGCAGAGCGACAGGACGTGTTGGTGATCGCCCTCATCCGCATGGGCCGCCAGATCGTGCCGCCTATGTTGGGAGGGCTTGACTCACCGCAAGATCGCGTCCGTGCGGCGGTGATTGAAGTGCTGGGCATCCTCGACGCCAATGAAGCCATTCCGTACTTGTGGTTCCCGGCATTCTCGGAAGCACAACCGCTCGGCGTGCGTGTCGCGGCTCAACGAACGCTGGCGAAACTCCTCACGGGATCGAAAGAGAAAACAGATCGACTCTCTTCCGTCACGGCCTCGAACGAATTGCGACGACTGGCCAAGCTGCTGTTCCAAAAGCCGGACCTGTTGCCGCGCGAAGCAGATGGTTCCGTCTTGATCTGGGGTTGGGATGAGCAAGCCGAGACAGCAGTGGCGAAGACCTTCTCGCCTCCTGTCGCCGCGATGCTGTTGTCATCACGTTTCGCTCGCCAGTCGTTGGCTTTGTCACCCGATCAGTCCGAGCCGCAGCGGCAATACCTCGCGTCGCTGCTCGGTTTGGAAGTCCTGCAAAACGGTTGGGACAAGCCGCGCGGCGTTGGTCCGGGGACGGCAATGTACCTGGCCCTGACTGCGGGCGAAGAGACGGTCTCGCAAGTCTTGGCCGATGCTCTGGCGGCGAGCCAACCGGCAACGGCAGTGGCGGCACTCGATGTCCTCGGACAGATTGGAACGCGCGAGCAGTTGCAGGGATTGAAGGGTCTCAAGTCGCCCGTACTCGCCGCGTTGAATGCCCCCGATGCACGCATCCAGTTTGCGGCGGCGACGACCATCCTGCGTATCGAGCCGAAGTCCGGTTTCCCCGGTGCGAATCGAGTTGTCTCCGTCATGGCTCGGGCATTGACTGATCCGGGGCGCGCGAAAGCGATGGTGATCGACGCCGATCAGGGACGAGCCAGTCGCACGGCGTCTTTCCTTGATGCCGCTGGGTTCGAGGGAACGATTGCCTCGACGGGACGCGAGGGATTTGAGAAGTCCGCGAACTCAGCGGGGATCGATGTGATCGTCGTTCACGCCAATTGCATTCGTTGGGAACTGACTCAAACGTTGGCCAATATCCGGGCGGATGCCCGCACGGCTGCGATCCCGGTCGTGATCTATGGTCCGGACACCGCGCGAGCGGATGTCGCTCGACTCGTCAGTCGCAGTGCCCCGGCGACTTTTGTAGCGGAGTCCGCTTCATCGAACGACTTCATTCATCAGTTCCAACCGTTTGCGGCTGGCCTGAAGTCTCCGATGCTGTCGGCTCAAGAACGGAACCAACAGAAAGTCTCTGCGGCCTATTGGTTGGCGACGCTCGCCACCGGACGCGGCTCGCGCGTGTTCGACGTGTCGCAAGCGGAGAAAGAACTGGCTCTCGTGATCGAGTCGCCCGACGCCGGTGCGAATGCGATCGTCGCACTGGGAAGCCTGCCGAGTGGAGCGGCTCAACGACGTTTGTCTGAGGTCGCGCTCAACACGCAATTGGACGCCAGTCTGCGCGAAGCGGCGGCGGCTCAGTTGGGCTATCACATCCAACGCTTCGGCCTCTTGCTCACGAAGGATGGTGTCGCGGCGGTCCATGCTGGCTGGGTGGCGGCTCAAGAACCTGCCGTGAAGACGGCGCTGGCAGGTGTGATCGGTGCGCTACGCCCGAACGCGACATTGGTGGGCGAACGACTGCAGCAGTTCCCAACGCCCGCCGCGCGAACTCCGTGATCGTGGTTCGGCACGAGTTTGAAGTTCGGCACAGGTCTCGAAGTTCGGCGCGGGTCTCCCGACCCCGCCGAACCATCCGACCGCAGGTCTCCTCTTCACGAACGAGCGGCAACTCTGAAGAGGAGACCTACGATCGGGTCGCGTGTCGAGATCAGGAGATCTCAACACATCCCGCGGTCACTTCTTCCCATGCTCTGCCGGGAGCGTGGCGTTGCGGAGCGTGGTGAGGTACTCGACTAGATCGCGCACTTCGGACTTGCTGATTTTCTTCACGAGGTCTTCGGGCATTCCCGACTTGCCGACAGCGCGGTCTTCGATGGCTGACTTCTCCAGAACGAGGACCGCTCCATCGGGCTTTTGAAGTTGAATCCTCTGGCCGTCGTCCGACTTGACGATCCCCGCGTGGACCTTGCCGTCGGCCATTTCGAGAATCGCGGTCTCGTAGCCTTTCGCGATCTGTTTGTTCGGGTCGACAAGACTTTCGAGCAGGTATTCGCGGGTCTTGTCGAGGCCGATGCGCGACAGATCGGGTCCGACCTCGCCGCCGTTGCCGTCGATCTTGTGGCAGCGGCGGCAGGAGACTTCGCTGCGACCGAAGAAGATTTCTTTGCCTCGTGCGTCGTTGCCGCCAGCCAGCGCTTCGCGATAGTCGCGGAGGTGATCGTCTGGTTTGCGCGTCGCGTCGAACGCGGCGACTTGCTCCAACATCGGCTTTGTCGCGCGCGCCTTCGCCGCATCGAGCAGGTCGAGTTGAACGGCCTCCGGCGTTTCGCGCTGGGCCAACTTGGCGAGCCACCGATCCAGCACGGCATCGGCGTCGTCGCGTTTGAGTGAAGCAAGGGTGCTGATTGCGGACTGCTGCTCGGGAATCGAATCGCTCGTCATCGTTTCGGCCAGCAGTGCGACGGCGCGCGCGGGATCGATGCCGATCATGAGTCGACGAGCCTCACTGCGCAGGGCGGCGTCGGCATCCTTCAACGATTCATCGACGACCGGCCCGAGCTGAGAACTCTTCAACGCGGCGAGTGCTCGCAACGATGCGACTCGCTCGGACGAGGGACGGATCACGTCCTTCACGATGTCGAGCAACAGCGGTTCGGCCACCTTGATCTCGTACCGCGCGGCGAGCTTCGCCGCCGATTCTCGCAGCACGCCACTGCCGCCGAACAGCGGGATCATGACCGGCTGCACAGCCGTCGCGACTTCAATACTGCGTGGCTTCAACGGACGGAAGTCGCCGAGTACACGATCGAGCGGCGCGGGCGTGTTCCAGTCGAGCAGTTCGTTGATCGCTTCGACTCGCAGCGTGTCATCAATCAGCGGGTTGGCAGCGATCGACGCGACTGCTTTCGCGTTGTCCAATAGGCCGAGCCGGAAGTGGGTACTCATCACGCGACGCAGCAACGAATCGGACAGCCCCGGTTTGTCGGCCAGCTTCGCGAGTGCGGGCATCGCGTCGAGAATCGGCACGTCATAGATGGCTCGCGCGGCTTCGAGGACGACCAGCGGATCGGCGTCGTTGAGGAACGCCGCGACGTTCTGATCGGCCAGACGGCGCAGCGCGAGGACCGCACCAAGTCGCTCGGCGGACGAGGGCCTGCTCACGGCATCAGCCAGAATCTTGGCATCGGCCGAGCCAACTAGGCCGATCACAGCCGCATGACGCAGCGTCGCGTCGGCATCGGCGTTCTGAGCGAGCACCTCAAACAACGGACCAGCCGCCGCCTTGCTCTTCACGCTGCCCAGAGCCAGCGCGGCGTGAGCCTTCACTCGCGAACTGTCGTCCTTCAAGAGGCCAATCAAACCAGGCGCGGCATCGGAGTACGAGGCGTCTCCACAGACTTTGGCCACCTGTGCCCGGACTTCGGGGTTCGCGTCCTTGAAGAGTGGCAGCAAGTCTTTCAACACGGCGGGCTTCACACGGCCAAGCTGCCCCATGCCCCAGATGCCGTGCAGGCGATCGAACAGTCCCTCGCCCTTCGTCGCTGCTTGGAGCAGCACGCTCACCGCGTCTTTCTCGACCAAAGCCAACTGCGCCCGCAGGCGAATGCGATAGTCAGGATGAGCGAGCAGGAAGCCGAGCGACTGTGGATCGCGCTGTGCGAAGCCCTCCTTCATCAGCCGACCGACTTCGGCGACAACGGGCGTCGTACCGTGCTGTTCGTCTCGAAAGCGATAGAGCCGTCCCTTGCCGATCCCATCCCAGCCATCAACCCAGTCGGAGACGTACAGCCCGCCATCGAAGCCGAAGTCCACGTCGGTCGCGAGGATCGACCAGAGGAACTCCTGATTGTTCACCAGTTCAAACGAAGCTCCCTTCGG
>JAYVOX010000565.1:0-4343 GCA_043757695.1 Schlesneria sp. | reverse complement strand
ACAAACTCGCCCCACCCAGGCAACCAGCCTCGGGAAGTCTACCCGCGCGCTGAGTGTCGCTTAACAGTTACCTTCGTCGAGCATTCGTGATGTTGGTGGCGATGGTTGTGAGCGGGATGAGTCCGAGGGATGTCCCGCTTGGGAATGGCCTCGCGCAGGGAGCGGAGGCGATCGCAGCGGCGAAGAAGATCGCTCGCCAAGCGTTCAACACCAAGCAGCGTGAACTCTGGACGACGAACAACATTCAAGGCTCACCTGAACCACCTGATCCCTACACGACCGAGAGCGCTTTCCCGAAGCTCAAGCTGCATGAGCCGTTGTCGGTGGGAATGGTCCCTGGGCGGAATCGGTTTGGTGTGGCGACTCGGCCCGGCCAGATCGTCACGTTTGAGATCAAGCCCGATGTCGCGACGGCGGACGTGTTGGTCGATCTCAAGCGAACAGTCTATGGCGTCGCGTTTCATCCGCAGTTCGGGACGAATGGACAGTTCTTCGTCACGTCGGTCCTCGCGCCCGATCTACCGAATGGAAGCAGGCTGTCGCGATTCACTGTGAAGAGTGCGCAGGACGGCCCGTTGAAAGGGGGCTTCAAACTGGAGGCCGATCCCGCCAGCGAGCAGATTGTTTTGGAATGGCCTTCGGGCGGACACAACGGCTGCTGCATTCGTTTCGGTGCGGATGGTTTCCTGTATCTGGCCACGGGCGATGGCAGCGGTATCGCGGATGGATTGCAGACGGGGCAGGACATCACGGACCTGCTTGGTTCAATCCTGCGGATTGATGTCGATCGAGCTGATGCTGGTCGCACGTATGCGATCCCCAAGGACAACCCGTTTATCGGGAAGCCCGATGCGCGGGGCGAGATTTGGTCGTTCGGGCATCGACAGGTTTGGAAGTTCTCGTTCGACAAACAACAGCGACTGTGGGCCGGTGAGGTCGGGCAAGACCTGTGGGAAATGGTCTATCTCGTCGAGCGTGGCGGCAATTTTGGGTGGAGTCTTGTCGAGGGGACTCATCCGTTTCGGCCCGAACGTCCCAAGGGACCGGGTGAGTTCATCAAGCCGCTCGTCGAGCATCCGCACAGCGACTTCCGGTCGATCACCGGGGGCTATGTGTTCGAGTCGAGTCGCTTGCCCGAGCTGCAGGGAGCGTACATCTACGGTGACTACGACACGGGCAAGCTCTGGTCATTGAAGCATGACGGCGCGAGCGTCTCAACCGGCAAAGTGACCGAGCATCGTGAACTGGCCGACACGCAGATTCGGATCGTGGAGTTCGCTCAAGACAGTGTCGGAGAGGTCTATCTCGTGGACTTCGCGAGCGGTGAATTCCATCGGATCGTGAAGGCTCCGCCGCAGGTCCCGACCAAACCGTTCCCACGCAAGCTGAGCGAGACCGGGCTGTTCACATCGACACGAGACAACGTTCCTGCGGCGGGACTGATCCCGTACTCGGTCAACGCGCCACTCTGGTCGGATGGAGCCGAGAAGGAGCGGTTCATCGCGCTGCCGGGCGATACGAAAATTGGATTCGACAAGGTCATCTATCCGCACGGGCCGGAGTACTCGGACCTCGGTTGGCGATTCCCCGACGGCACGGTTCTCGTGAAGACGTTTGCGATTGAGACTGAGAAAGGGAATGCCGCGAGCCTGAAACGATTGGAAACGCGCATCCTCCAATACCGCAAGATGCCGGGGAACGATGACGAGTACGGGGCGCAGTATTGGTTCGGCTACACCTATGTTTGGAACGACGAACAAACAGATGCGGAGTTACTCGAGGCGGAAGGCTTGGATCGAAAGCTCATCATCAAGGATGCCGCCGCGCCGGGTGGACAGCGCGAGCAAACGTGGCGGTTTCCGAGTCGCGCCGAATGTACGCTCTGTCACACGATGGCGTCGAAGTACGTGCTGGGGGTGACGACGCTGCAAATGAACAAGGCTCACAACTACGGCGACCCGCATTCGGGTGACAAGCTGGCGAACCAACTTTCCGTGTTGGAGAAACTCGGCGTCTTCCAAGACAAGTTGCCGAAGCCGCCGCAGGAATTGGCGAGTCTCGCCGACTACCGCGACGCGAACGAGAGCCTGCATCTGCGAGCACGCTCGTACCTTCATGCCAACTGCGCCCACTGTCATCGACGTTGGGGTGGCGGCAACGCGGAGTTCGAGTTGCAGGCGTCGATCCCGCTCACGCTGACTGCGGCTGTCAACACGAAGCCGGGTCAGGGAGCATTCAAGCTCAACGATCCCCGCATCATCGTTCCCGGTGATCCGCAACGTTCGATGATCCTCGAACGAATGAAGCTCGCAGGCTTGGGACGGATGCCTCACGTCGCGTCCAAGGTTGTGGACCAAGACGCGGTGCAGGTCATTCAAGATTGGCTCGCCTCACTTAGCGACGCCTCGCTGCTCGAACAACCCGGCGCGAAACATCCGCGGCTACCGAAGTAGTGAATCGGACATTCGAGCAAATCAGGAGTGATGATTATGCGACTCTTCCCGCTGACAAGATGCACGCGAAATACGGCCTTACGGCCGAATATCGCCCTTCCTTCAAACGTGATGTTAAGCCGGCCGCCCTATTCCCACGCCAGCGGCTTAAGCCAAGCCGCTTTGAGTTCGACGAGGCTCGCGTCGATTGTCGCTTTCGCGCCGGAAGCCGCAATTCGCACGCGACCACTCGATGTGACCTGACCCACGCGGGACAGTGGCAGGTTGGCGAATGTCGCTTCGAACTGCGAGGCCTTGGCCGGCTCGACTTCGATCAGGAAGCGAGTCGTACTTTCCGAGAAGAGCAACACGGCGGGATCGCTGAGGAGGGACGCCTCAGCCACGGGGGCGAGATCAAGCTCGACACCCAATCCGCCCGCGAAGGCCATCTCGGCGGCGGCGGCGGCGAGGCCCCCTTCGCTGAGGTCGTGGCAACTGCGGACGAGACTGCTGGTGATCGCTTGATGGACGGCGGCGAAGATTTTAGGGGCTTGTTCGAGATCGACGTGCGGGACGGCTCCTCCCGTCAGGCCGTTCACCAGCGCGTAGTGGCTGCCGCCCATCTCGTCGCGTGTGACGCCGACCAAGTACAAAAGATTGCCAGTTTGCTTGAGGTCCATCGTCACGCACTGCCGCACGTCGGCGACTTGGCCGATGGCGCTGATGAGCAGCGAGGACGGAATGGCCACGGTTCGCTTCTCACTCGATGCGGGATCGACGTAGGAAAACTCGTTGTTCAGGCTGTCCTTGCCGCTGATGAACGGCGTGCCGAACGCGATGGCCGTGTCCTTGCAGCCGAGGGCCGCGCGCACGAGCGACCCCAGCGTTTCAGGTCGTTCCGTGTTCCCCCAGCAGAAGTTGTCGAGGATCGCGATGCGGCTCGGGTCGGCTCCGACCGCGACGCAGTTCCGCATCGCCTCGTCAATCGCGGCGGCGGCCATCCAGTACGGATCGAAGTCGCCGTAGTGCGGGTTCATCCCGTTCGAGACCACGACGCCGCGCTGCGAGGTCAGATCGGGCCGCACCACCGCCGCATCCGACGGCCCGTCACACGCCACACCGACCAGCGGCTTCACGACGGACCCGGCCTGCACCTCGTGGTCGTATTGCCGGATGATCCACTCCTTCGAGCAGACATTCAGCGAGCCGAGGATGGCGGTGAGGGAGTGTTGATGGTCGAGGGTTGAAGGTTGAGGGGCAGTGGGCTTTGTCCCCTCGCCCCGCCCTGTCTTCTCCATGCTCAAATCAGGCGGGGAGAGGGTTAGGGTGAGGGGGCTTGCTTCTCCTGTTCCCTCCCCTCGGCGGGGAGGGTTAGGGAGGGGGGAGGATTGCGGGGCGATGCCTGTCACCAGATCGGACCCCCTCCCCGGCCCTCCCCGCCGAGGGGAGGGAGAAAGAGGTTGCTCGGCCGGCGGCATGTAGACCGCATCGCGCACGACGGGCGGACGGCCATCGTGGAGGAAGCTCATCGCCACATCGCCGACTGGCTGACCGTGGTAGGTCAGTTTCAAACGGCCTTCGTTGCCGAACTGGCCGATGGCGGAGGCTTCGACTCCCTCGGCCGCGCACAAAGCAAAAAACTCGTCCCACCTGTCGGGCGGGACGGCGAGGACCATTCGTTCCTGAGCCTCGCTGATCCAGATTTCGGTGTAGGAGAGACCGGCGTATTTGAGCGGGCACTTCTCCAGCCAGACGACTGCACCGGTGTGTTCGCCCATTTCGCCGACGGCCGAGCTGAACCCGCCCGCGCCGCAGTCGGTGATTGCGTGGTAGAGGTTCTTGTCGCGGGCTTGCAGCACGACATCCATGACCATCTTTTCGGTGACGGCGTTACCGATCTGGACCGCTCCG
>JAYVOX010000564.1:0-16416 GCA_043757695.1 Schlesneria sp. | reverse complement strand
TTGAGAAAATGGTTAATGGCGTTGCCCGTTGGGGCAATAATGACGGCTCGAAACACTTGAAAACATCACACCTGCAATCCGGTAGAGTCAGCAACTTTGAATGCAGACGGGCAAGGTGTCCAACCGGCATTCTTCAACAGGCTGTTTGGCACTTCAAAGATACCTTACCGCCGCGTTCTCCGCATCGAAGAGACTCGATGCGGAGATTATACCTCGCACGGTCATGAGTGAGACATCTCCGAGCGGTGGAGGTGAGTCTTCCGGTTCTTCAACCCAAGAGCCGGAGGACTCACGCTCACTGCTCAGAAAGGCTCAGTTTGGGCCGCGCGAGGAACAAGTCGAACGTCACGTGAGAACTCCTCATGCTTCGCTTCGATAAGACTCCGATGCTTGTCTGAGATTGAGGTGATTCTTGCCGCTGTCACAACGATTTCATTCCTGCTTCTGAGAAATTCCAGAACGACTCAGTTCACGTGGTTGTCAGTCCGAATGGATGTTGCCAGAATCCGCCGCGACACAAGGCGGGCGAATCGGGCAAGCGCACAACGTCAGTGCATTCCAACGCTCTTCCTGCCACGCGGAAGCGAGTCGAAATGGACGAGAAGAAACCCTCCACCGCAGATATCCTAACCAAAATCCGAGCACAAAAAGCGGCGGCGGCTGCCGCATTGACTGAGAATGGTTCGATAGAGCCTGCTCCCGAAGCAGTCGCCTCCGTGGTTGAGGTATCTCAGCCAGTTGCACCTCAAGTAGCGGCGGCTCCCGTGGCTGTGGCACCTGCTGCAAAGCCCGGTTCAACGAAAGACATTATGGCTGCGATTCGCGCGAAAGCGGCGGGAGCTTCGGCTTCAGTTGCGTCAGCGCCAGCAGTCTCGGGTGTTTCCGTGGCTGCGGTCCGTGGTGCTGAGGCTACGAAGCCTGCTGTAACCGCAGGTCCTCGGCCCTCGGTTCAAGACATGTTAAAAGCAATGCGTGAAGGGAAGAGCGGCGCGATGGCGGCTGCTCCTGCTCCCGCCGCAGTGAAGGCCCCTGTTGTTGCTCCGCCGATGCCAGCCAAGCCCGCAATGGCTTCTAAGAAGATCGAGCAACCGCGTCGTGGCTTCTTGATGACGGCCCTCGTTACGGCCTGTGCCCCGTTTTCTTCGGCCTTCAATTTGGCGTGGAGTTGCCTCGCGTCGGTGACCGGCATTGCGACGCTGGGCACTGCTCGGTTTATGTTTCCGAATGTGCTTGTTGAACCGCCGTCCAAGTTCAAGGTTGGACCGCTCTCTGATTATCCGTTGAATTCGGTGTCGAACAAGTGGAAGGATCAGTATGGCGTCTGGATCGTTCATACCGACCAGTATGAAGGTCGCAACCTGATATTCGCGCTCGCGTCCGTCTGCACCCATCTGGGTTGTACGCCAAGCTGGTTGGATGGCGAGCAGAAATTCAAATGTCCTTGCCATGGCTCTGGCTTCTACATGACGGGCGTCAATTTTGAAGGCCCTGCTCCGCGGCCGCTTGAGCGAGTCGGGATTCGCATTGCCGAGGGGATGCTCGAGGTTGATAAAAGCGTGAAATTCCAAGAGGAGATGGGGCAGTGGGGCGACGCGGCGTCGTACCACGAGTTGGCTTAGTTGCGTTTGTCTGGTTGGTCTGAGTGGTGGTTTTCGCTCGGTGGGCGCAGAGGCTTGAGGGTTTATTGATGTCTGTTGGCGATTACATTCGCGGCTCACAGATTTGGAAGTCGATCTTCCGTCATCCGGCTCCGGTTGATCGGCGGAACCGCATCGTCGTCATGTTGACGAACTTCTTTCTGCACCTGCATCCCGTTTCGATTAAGCAGCAGGGGATCGCCCTTTCTTACACATGGTGCATGGGTGGGATTACGTTCTTCCTGTTCCTGGTCGAGACGATTACCGGTGTGTTGTTGATGTTCTACTACCGGCCAACGCTGGAGTTCGCCTTCAATGATATTTTGGCTCTGCGTGATGTGACGACGCTCGGGATCATGCGGGAAATACATCGCTGGGCGGCTCACGCGATGGTGATTACGGTTTGGCTGCACATGTATCGCGTGTTTCTGACGGGCAGCTACAAACCTCCGCGTGAGTTCAACTGGGTGGTCGGTGTGTTGCTGTTGGTGCTGACGCTACTGCTCTCGTTCACTGGGTATTTGCTCCCTTGGGATCAATTGGCGATCTGGGCGATCACGGTCGGTTCCAATATGGCTCGCGCGACTCCTGTGCTCGGCTACGAAGGCCCTGGTGCTCAACTGCTTAATATCGGCGGGTTCGATTTGATTACGAATGGCAGCGATGCTCGATTCCTGCTGCTGGGCAGTCGGTTCGTGAGCGAAGCCACTTTGAATCGGTTCTATATCCTGCATTGCGTTGCCATTCCTCTGGTGGTCTCGCTGTTGATTGCGATTCACTTCTGGCGTGTTCGTAAAGACGGTGGCATCAGCCAACCGCTCTGATGATTCGGTGTGTTTGGATGGTTGGATGTGTTCGTTCTGTGTCGAACGATGATCGTGATGGAAATCTGCGGCTACTGACTTATGCAAACGCATCTACTTCACAATCCTGATCTGACCTCTGCCGTGATCTTCGGACTCGGCTGGGTCTATTTGCTGCTGTTTTTGCTGAACTCAGTTTGGGTTCGCCGCAGTTATGCTGTTGATGGTGATGTCTGTCTGAGTTTCGGCGGGTTGCTCGGCAAGGGACTGAGCGTTCCCGTCGCAGCTTTCTGGGCCGTCTACGCCTCCATGCTGTTGATGCTCGCCGCGACTCATCTGACGGGCTATCACACGCCTCAATCGTTTGCGCTGAAGATGCCTGAGATCATGAAAGTGCCAATCAATGTGCTTTCCGATCCGCGCTGGTTCTTCATTGGTTCGACGGCTGTTTATATCGCGATGATCGTGTTCCGGGCCAAGTGGACGACGGACACGGCCGGTTGGATTTTGTTGAACCTATCGTTGCTCTTCATGGCGTTCAGTGTGACGGACTACGACTTTCGCCAGATCGTCGGTAAGCCCGATAACGTGCCGATCGTGGCCATGCTTTACATCGTTGGCTTCTTTACTTGGCTCTACTTCAAGAAGTCGGTCGAAAATGACAAGCGGAGAGCCGAGGGCCGTCCGCTGT
Organism: Schlesneria sp.; assembly: GCA_043757695.1. GTDB lineage: Bacteria > Planctomycetota > Planctomycetia > Planctomycetales > Planctomycetaceae > Schlesneria. The sequence continues at coordinate 13,285 of JAYVOX010000564.1, read as the reverse complement.
TTGAGCAAGAGAACAGCGAAAAGGTGTTGACGTGGCCTGACCTCGTCTACACTGAGTTGATCTGTATGGTCGTCGTGACCGCGATTTTGGTGGCTTGGGGTATCGTGTTGCAGGCTCCACTGGAAGAGCCTGCTTCGGCCGCGAAGACCCCTAATCCGTCGAAGGCGCCTTGGTATTTCCTCGGGTTGCAGGAAATGCTCGTCTACTTCGATCCGTGGATGGCCGGTGTCGTTTTGCCGAGCGTGATTCTCGTGGGCTTGATGGCGATACCTTATATCGACTTCAACAAGTTGGGCAACGGTTACTATACGTTTAATGAGCGTAAGTTTGCGGTCTCGACATTTCTTTTCGGCTTCCTGCCACTCTGGGTTGCGATGATCGTGTTGGGAACGTTTCTGCGTGGTCCGAACTGGAACTTCTTCAGCCCGTACGAGTACTGGGATGTTCATAAGCTGGAATTCTTGAACAACGTCAACTTGTCTGAGTGGTTCTGGTTGTCAATTCTCGGTCAGCAGCTTCCGGTGGCTCCGGCGGGTTCTTCTCCGGTCACCCAGATATTGACAATTCTGTTGCGTGAGTGTCTCGGGTTGGCGGCGACTGTGGCTTACTTGTTTGCCCTGCCTCCGCTGATGGCGGCGACCGTATTCCGAAAGTTCTTCACCAAGATGGGCTTTCTTCGTTATATGGTACTGGCAAACTTGATGCTCTTCATGATGTCGCTACCGATCAAGATGGTGCTGCGGTGGGTGATCAATCTGAAGTACATCGTGGCGATTCCAGAATGGTTTTTTAATATCTGACGCGACAAGGGCCGCAATCACGGGATTGCGGTGCGAGTTTCATCAGTGCAAGTTGTCCGGCCAATGACAGGCCGGGTTTGGCTTTTCGCAGAACTGACCCGAAGGATGGTTCGGTACCATGCCGGCGACTGACGACTATCTCCGCAGCCCCAAGACGATGCACCGAGTCTTCTGTGCCAGCGCGCTCCTGCTGTTGTTCACAACGGTGTGGATGATGTACGCAGACAACAATGACGAATGGCGCACGTACCAGCGTCAGGCGTTTAGATATCAAGGGGATCGGATTCGCGCGAAGGAGCAGTCTGCCAAGGCTGCGCCTGAGTACAAAGCAAATGTCGCGGATTTGGAATCTCGAATTAAAGCGGCCGAGGCTGAGCTAAGCCAACATCAAGGTGAAGTGAATTCGTTAACCAAGGCCGTCAAGGACGCCAATGATAAAGCCGCGAATCATCTGCGTGATTTGAAAGTACAGCGAGCGAGGCGGGACGTGGCGCGCGCGAACTACAATCTTGCGATTCGCGATAACTTGGAAGGTGCGGACCTTCAGCGCAAGACTGATGAATACAAATCCATCGAGGCGGCTGTGTACGCCATGGAAACGAACAACGCCGAGTTGAGACTGAAACTGGATGCATCCAAAGCGAGTCTTGGTGTCGTGACCGGTGCTCGCGACCGAGCTCAGAAAGAGTTGAAGGGCGAGCAAACGGCGATCGTTTTGATGCATGCCGCGTTGAACAAGATTGACCCTGACAACTGGCTGTCGAAGACTAAGCGAAACCTGATGTTGCTGCCGATCATTGACGGCTTCAATTCTCCCGAACGAATTACTCAAGATTGGTTGCCCAGGCTGGAAATTCCGCTGGGCGGTATGGGTGTTGTGTCTCGGTTCGATCGGTGTCGGACCTGTCACGCGATGATTGATACGGTGGACGACACGATCAAGACCTCGGTTGCAGGTGCCTTCCCTTACGGTCCTTCCAAAGATGGCAAGAAGACCGCCGATGGCAAGTTCCCGCATCCATATGCCTCTCATCCGCGACTTGATGTTTATCTGGGGGCGACCAGTCCGCATCCGCTTCCGAAGTTCGGCTGTACGGTGTGTCATGAGGGTCAGGGTTCTGGAACTTCGTTTCAAAACGCATCTCATACTCCTAACGATCCGTCACAAATGCACGATTGGGCTGACGGTCCCAGCAAGTGGTTCGACAACCATTTCTGGGAACGGCCGATGAACCCCCAGCGGTTTGAGGAATCTTCGTGTATCAAATGTCACATCAACGTGACCGAACTTGCGGTGAATCCGAAGTTCGGGCCGACGGCTCCGAAAGTGGCGCGCGGCCACAAGTTGGTGGAAACTTACGGTTGCTTTGGCTGTCATGAGATTCAAGGTTTTGAAGGCACCAAGATTATCGGTCCTGATCTGCGCTTGGAGCCAAACACTCGCGAGGAAGCGGATGCGATCGCGGCGGATCCAAATCAAGTTGCGGGTCTGATGCAAAAAGTGGGTCCGTCGTTGCGGCATCTCGGCTCCAAGACGGATTCGGGATTCGTAGCTGCCTGGACCGAAGAGCCTAAAAAGTTCCGTCCGACAACTCGGATGCCACAATTCTTTAAGCTCGACAATCAGACAGACCATTTGGGGAAACAGTATAACCCGGTTGAAGTGGCCGCCATGACGCACTATCTCATGGCCAAGTCGTCGAGCTACGAACAACTCGAACCGAAGGCAGACTACAAGCCCAGCGCCGAGCGAGGTAAAGAGTTCTTCGCGACCAAAGGTTGCGTCAACTGCCACACACACGAGGCCGTTCCTGGGCTGGACATGACGTTTGGACCTGAGCTCTCGAAGGTTCATGCGAAGCTCAAGGCAGGGAATTTTGGTTTTAAATGGCTATATACGTGGGTTCGCGAGCCGAATCGCTATCACGCCCGTACAAAGATGCCTGCTCAACCGCTTGAGGCTGAGAAGATTGGCGGGATTGATATCGATCCTGCGGCTGACCTTGCCTCTTTCTTGCTGAAGCTCGATGCTGATGCACTACCGAGCGACTTCAAACCGACTGCGACCTTCGCTGTTCCTGTGGTGGACGATTCGGTCTTGGACGAACTCGTGAGTTACTTCTTAGGTAAAATGCTGACCAAATCGCAGATTAAAGAATTCATGGATAGCGGCAAGTACCCTATTCCTGCGGAGCGAATCAAGGGTGACGAAATCGAACTGCTGAGTACGGCGGATGGCAAGTTAGATGCGGCCGAGTGGAAGAGTCGCAAGCTTACGTATCTCGGTCGCAAGTCAATCACTCGATACGGCTGCTATGGTTGCCACGACATCCCGAACTTTGAACAGGCTCGCCCTATCGGAACGGCGCTACAAGATTGGGGCAAAAAGGATCGTTCGCGATTGGCGTTCGAACACATTCACGAATACCTCCACCACCATGGTGAGCCCGATCTGGGTGTCAAGGTTGAGTCGATCACGGAAAAGTCCGCATCTCGCCTGAAGTTACTGGCAACGACAGGTGTGCGAGTTACGAAGGGAAGCAACCCCAATAGTGGAGGTCTGAAGATCGACGATGTTGTCGTCGGTTTGGATGGAGCGCCGGTGTTGGACGTTGAGCAATATGAGACGGCTCTTGCTCGTACTGTGGTCGGGACTCAAGTCGCTGTAGGTATTATTCGCGATGGGCATGAGCAGACCGTTAATCTCACCGCCGATGCTTCTCTTCTAGAACGCGTCGAGGACGGGATCGGTCGTGCTAAGCGGGGTGAATTCAAGACTGAGAAATCGGGTGATCGCGAGACTTCGGCGGCGTTTTATGTCGAGAGCCTGTTGCACCACGGACGCCCTGGATTTTTGTGGCAGAAGCTTCGCCAACCGCGCAGTTACGACTTTAAGATGGTCGAGACCAAGCCTTACGACGACCGTTTGCGGATGCCGAAATTTCCGTTCTCGGAAGACGACATTGATGCCATCGCAACGTTCGTACTTGGTCTGATTGCCGAACCACCCGCCCCGGAATACCTCTACAACCCTTCAGGCGCGGCTGGGGCACGGATTCGTGGCGAGAAGTTGATCGAGAAGTTCAACTGTTCAGGTTGCCACATGCTCGAACTCCCGAAGGTTCGATATGCGGTAGACCCCAAGGATGTCACTGCATCCGATGCTGGTATCGAATATCCCGCTGCGGTTGAACTGCTCAAGCGGCTCCGCCCGATGCGTGAAGGACTGACTGGCGAAACCAAAATTGTAAAGAGTGAAACAGGCACCGTATCGCTTCCGATTGTGCAGTTCCACGGGATGCTGGCTGGTGCGCCGGACCCTGATGATCCACCAGAGAGCCAAGAGTATACTTTTGAATTGTGGGAGACGCTGAAGATTGCCGGGAAGGAACTCTTTCCGACATCGAAGCTGAGCTTCATGGCCACGAGTCTCGACAAGATTGAAGCGCCGCGCGGTGGACGCTATGCCGAATGGCTTGTGGAGCGATTACTGGCTCAGAAGTCGGCCAAGGAGCGGCAGAACGCTTGGCAGATGGTTCCCCCTCCGCTCTACAAAGAGGGCACCAAGGTTCAGACTCCGTGGCTGTTTAATTTCCTCAAGAATCCGGGAAAAATTCGCCACACAACAGTGCTGCGTATGCCTCGGTTCAATATGAGCGACGTTGAGGCTCAGGCGTTGGCGAACTACTTTGCCGCTGTGGACGGTACTCCGTTCCCATATCAACTCAATGAAGAGCGCGAGCCAGCCTACTTGAGTGTTGTGGACGCAGACTTCCACAGCAAATTTCCAGAGAAGAACAACGATTATCTGTCCGAGTCTTGGAAGATGCTGAATGGCCCGCTCTGTATTAAATGCCATTCGGTGGCCGGACGACAGGTTACGATCAGCGATCCCAAGACGGATATTCGCGGTCCGAATTTGGACCTCGCGGCGGAGCGACTGAAGCCGGACTGGATGTTATTGTGGTTGTTCAATCCGAAGTGGGTAACGCCTTATACTTCGATGCCATCACCGGTCCCTGCTCAAAAGCCAGGTGCTCCCGAGTTGTTCGGCGGTGACGGTCTGCGGCAGACGGTTTCTCTCCGCGACGCGTTGTCGAACTACTACAAATTGTTGGAACGTGAAGGGAAGTCGGTCGAGGCTACCAAGCTGGCTCCTGCTCTTGGCGGAGGTGGTCAATGATGACGAGTCAAATTCTTCAAGTGAGGGCACGCAGCTCAGTGGCGACCACCTTAGGTGCGTTGCTGTTGGTAATTGGTAGTGGTTGCAGTGGTCCGCTGGTGAGTGGCGCGAATGCTGTTACGACAGTGAAGTATCGCGCTGCGACAAAGGAGGCCCCGGCTGTCGCAAGTGCTGCGGAAAATACCACTGAAGCCGTGGAAGTCTCGGCCGGAGCAGGTGGTGTCGGCAACCTCAAGGGGCGTGTTGAGTACGTTGGTGACTATGCTCCGCTGGCTCCGCTGTTTGGCAAAGGAGGAGCTTCAAAGGATCCGACTGTTTGTGGGTTGGAAGTGATTCCGAATGAAACGATCATTGTGAAAGACGGTGGCTTGGCGAATGCGTTCGTCTACCTCGACAAGATTCCCAAAAGAGCGACCGTCCCGGCGGTAGGCGAGCCGATAGTATTCGACCAGAAGGTTTGCATTTTTACACCTCATGCGATGGTCCTGCGGGTCAAGCAAACTGTGAAGGTTATGAACGCGGACGGTGCGGCTCATAACACGCACACCTATCCCAAAAAGAACACGGCATTTAATAGCGTGGTTCAGCCGAACGATCGCGGTGGAGTTGATTTGACTTACGGTCAGGTCGAGAAGGAACCGTTCTCGGTGGGATGCGATATTCATCCGTGGATGGTGGCGTATCACCTGCCGCTCGATCATTCGTTTGCCGCAGTTTCCGATGCGGATGGCACGTTTGAAATCAAGGACTTGCCAGCAGGTAAGCATGAGTTCAAGGTCTGGCATGAGGCCGGCAAGATGGTTGAGAAGGCTTTCGTCGTGACGATCAAGCCGGGTGACAACGAAGTCACAATCAAGGTGCCTGCGAGCAAGCTGGGCAAGTAACTTTTTCGGCGGAAGCTGTGCCTGTGCACAGCTCCTTCGCATCGAATCGTAGAGACGGTGTTCACACGATGTCGCGTTATAGAGTTCGTCAACAGCTTTCGAAGCGATGGCAGATGGTCTGCTCGGCGGGATGGCTTGCCCGGTGGATGGCTCTGTTGATCGTGGTTGGTTTCGTTGGCTGCGGCACTGGTCCGCAGGCGGAATTTTCGTACCGCGAGAGTACACAGAAGCTGATTCCCGATGCTCAGAAGGCCGTCAAGCAAACTCTAAAAGAAGGCTTCGGCACTCCGCAGCACTTGGTCGCATGGGAACGCTTTCCCATTGAGTACGGTGGAGTGAAAGGGAGCGTTGCTGTTCAGTCAAAAGATGCCGTCGCTACTCCCAAATCGGTGGTCGCCACGTTCGAAGGTGCCAGCGACAAGATTACGAGTAAGTCGCCGATTCTTTGGTTGACCGGGGTGCGGGCAGAAGGCAAATCGGCATCCGATACGGTGGCCACATTTGACGCGAAGACTGGTGAGCTGAAGTGGTCAGGTGCTGCTGAACCGATTCCAGCACCGGGCGATGTCTTCACTGTCGGTTTTGGCCAGTCTCTACAGCTGGGCCGCGGCGTCTACATGAAGAACTGTATGCATTGCCACGGTGTGAGCGGTGATGGCGCAGGTCCAACGGCACAATTCATTAACCCGAGACCTCGCGATTATCGACTGGGTGTCTTCAAGTTCACCTCGACTCTTTCGGCTGAAAAGGTACGACGCGACGATCTGCATCGTGTTGTGAAGTACGGTATTCCGGGGACGTACATGCCATCGTTCTTGCTGCTGGGCGAACAGGAAACGAAATCGGTTGTTGAGTACATTCGGTGGTTGGCAGTACGCGGCGAGTTTGAAAAACGAACCGATGATGACCTCGGAGATTTCACCGAGGACTCAATCGCCGACACAGTCAAGAAAGCGGCAACGGCTTTTGAAGCTGCCAAGAAGGCGGGGGAGAAGCCGGAACGACCAGCTTCGTTGAATTCGGTTCGGAAGAGTGCGACAGAAGCGTTCGCCAAGTATTTATCCGAAGACATGCCTGGGGCAGTTGAAGAGACTGCGACGTTCCTCGCCGAGGCGTGGACTCGTGCCGATGACGAAGCACATCTCATCGTTCCGACTGTGCCGCGTGTGGCCGACAACACAGCGTCACGTGAGCGCGGGCGGCTGCTGTACATGTCGGACAAAACGAAATGCTACACGTGTCACGGGATGCTCGGTAAAGGTGATGGTGCAGCTACGGAAGACTTCTGGAAGAAGCCGGGATCGGAAGAGCTGTATCCTCGACGTGGTCTGCACGATACTTGGGGGAATCCGCTCCAGCCTCGCAATCTGACTCTGGGTCAGTATCGCGGTGGTCGCCGCCCTGTAGACGTGTTCCGACGTGTCTATGCCGGGATCAAGGGGACACCGATGCCCGGCTTCGGTAAGACGGCACTCAAAGATGAAGAGATCTGGGACATCGTTAATTTTGCGATGAGCCTTCAGTATCAGTCACCTCAGCCCGTTAAAATCAACTCGGTCGGACATGTGGCGGCCGCAGATGCCGCTGCTGCCAAGTGACTTTAGTCACATGTTGTTGTTGATCAGGTTGAAGCTGGTCTAAAGTGCGGTTGATTTTCAGTGAAGGCGAATGCCGTGGGTAAGCTTTGGTCATTGTTCTTCGTGCTGTCAGCCGTGATCTCGGTGGCTGTGTGTTGGTTTGCGCCTGACTGGCAGTGGTGGTTTCCTGGCGACGGGAAGGCTCATTCGACACTCGGCAAGAGAATTGACGCGTTGTTCTATCTGATTTTGATAATTGTGGCTGTCACGTTTATCGCGACTCAAGCTGTGCTGGGCTACGTGCTGTGGCGCGGAGCCACGATCAAGCCGGAAGAGAAGACGCTCTTCTGTCATGGTAGCCACAGTCTCGAAGTAATTTGGACGATCGTTCCGTCTGCCGTGCTGCTGTTCATCGCTCTCTATCAACTCGATGTGTGGGCACAATTCCGCATCAAGGGGGCGATCAAGGACAAGAACGGCCACATGGTCAAGCCCGAACCGATTGCCGAAGTGACCGCGCGGCAATTTGAGTGGCGAATTCGATACCCGGCACTCGGAAAGCCGCTTCTACCGAAGCCTCAACCGGACGACATCTATAGCGTCAACGAACTACATGTCCCCTCTGGGCGTCCGGTCGAGATTACTTTGCGGACGGATGATGTTCAGCACGCATTTTTCGTCCCCGAATTGCGGATCAAGCAGGATGCCGTGGCGAGCCTGAAGATACCGGTCTGGTTCGATGTTTTGGAAAACCGTTCGTATGACATGCTGTGTGCCGAACTGTGTGGCTGGGGCCACTACAAGATGAAGGCCAAACTGCTTGGACACTCACAGGAAGACTTCGATGACTGGAAGGAACACGCTTCCGTCGAGCAGTTCGACGACGGGTTTCGCAAGCCGGTTGAAGAGAAGTAAAAGATCCACTGTGGTGTGAATACTGAATGAGCCTGTTCGCGCCCGACACTGCTCTGCGAGAAAAAGTTCTGAGCGAGAGCCAGGTGGAGCGACGAATCAAAAATACGACGACGACAACACTGACCACGACGAAGAAACAAAGCTTGAACCGGCGGACCTGCCGCAGTGTGTTCTGCCGAGAGGCGAAAGAATCATGAGTACGTTGCATCCGACCATTGAACATAGCGACAGTGCCGGGCATGGAGTTCAAGCCGAACATGGCGGGCACGGGCATGGCCATCACGAGTTGAGCTTCATTCAAAAATACGTCTTCTCGACGGACCACAAGGTCATCGGAATTCAGTTTTTGTTTACGACGCTGGTGATGCTGATGCTGGGTGGTGCATTGGCATTGGGAGTTCGCTGGCAGTTGGCGCGGCCGTGGGAATACATGCCGCTTTTAGGCGACATGAAGTTTGCGGCCGATGGCGGACAGATCTCTCCTGAAGCCTATACGATGCTGTTCACGATGCATGCGACGGTGATGATCTTCTTGGTCATCATCCCGATTTTGGCGGGAGCCTTCGGCAACTTTTTAATTCCGCTCCAGATTGGTGCGGACGATATGGCATTCCCGGTACTCAACATGTTGAGTTATTGGTTCATGTGGCCGGCAATTGCCTGTTTCGGTTGTGCACTTGGCCTTGCTCCGGATTTCGTCAATGAGTTGTTCCTGCAGATGGGGATGGATGCCCTCGTGGTACGAGGCGGGATCGACGCGGGGGCGGCGAACGGTTGGACATCTTACCCCCTATTGTCGGCGTTGGAGCAGGCTTCACCGAGTTCGGCTGCTGCACAAACTTGGTGGCTGATTGCGGTCACGTTCATCGGCGTGTCGTCGATGATGGGGTCCGTCAACTACATGACCACCATCATCAATATGCGCGCTCCGGGGATGACACTGTTCCGGATGCCGCTGACGATCTGGTCGATGTTCATCACGGCAATTCTGCAGGCGTTTGCTCTGCCAGTGCTGACGGCGGCGGGGTTCATGTTGGTCGGGGATCGGTTGCTAGGAATGTGTTTCTTCATTCCTTCCGGCGTGGTTGTCAATAACGCGGCTCCGACGGTTGGCGGTGGTCAACCTCTGCTGTGGCAACACTTGTTCTGGTTCTATTCGCATCCCGCCGTCTACATCATGCTGCTCCCTGCAATGGGGATGGTCTCAGACATGCTGGCCTGTATGTGCCGCAAGCCGATTTTCGGCTACAAGCCGATGGTCTACTCGATGGCCGCTATTGCCGGTCTCGGGTTCATTGTGTGGGGGCATCACATGTTCATCAGCGGAATGAATCCGGCGTTGGGCATGACGTTCATGGTGGCGACGATGATGATCGCGTTGCCGTCTGCGATCAAGGTCTTCAATTGGATCGGCACGATCTGGGGTGGGCGAGTTCAATTCAACACGGTGATGTTGAATTGTGTCGCGTTCGTGTCGTTGTTCATCGTCGGTGGCCTCAGCGGCATTTTCATGGCGGCTGTGCCGGTTGATATCTACATTCACGACACCTACTTTATCGTGGCGCACTTCCACTATGTGCTATTCGGAGCAACGCTGTTCGGGGTGTTCGGTGCGATTCAGTTTTGGTTCCCCAAGATGTGGGGCCGGATGATGAATGAGACGGTCGGCAAGATTCACTTCGTGCTGACGTTCATCGCGTTCAATTGTACGTTCTTCCCGATGCATCTGCTCGGGATCGCCGGTATGCCGAGGCGTTATGCGGACCCGTATCATTTCCCGTATCTCGAACACTTGCTGCCGCTCAATCAGTTCATGACTGGGGCAGCCATTGTGATGGGGCTTGCCCAGTTTCTACTGCTAGGCAACTTTGTTCTCAGTATTTTCCTTGGTCCCAAGTGCGGACGAAATCCTTGGAATGCGAACGGTCTCGAGTGGTCTGCACCTTCACCACCAGGGCATGGCAATTTTGATATTCCTCCGGTTGTCTATCACGGTCCTTACGAGTACGGCTCACCCGTGAGCGGCGACAAAGACTTCCTGATGCAGACGGAATATGTGCCGCTGGCTCAGAGATCAGTTCATGGCGGTCACTAAAAGCCCTGCTTGGGCGGCTTCGTGATATGGCGGCATTCGCACATCTTCGAGGCAATTAAGAAATTGAACAGGCGCGAGTGCCTGTTCACGATTACGTAGTTTCCCAGAGATAAACCCCGCCCGCCGTCATGAATCCCTCGACCGCTCGTCGCTGGCTCCATTGGTTCGCGTGGCTGACGGCAACGCTGACGTTGCTGTTGCCCGTGACCACAGGAGCTGTCGTGACTACGCTGAAGGCGGGAATGGCTTTCGGAGACTGGCCGTCGTCAGATGGCTTTAACATGCTCGCCTATCCGTGGCTGAGTTCCACACGCGATCAATTCGTTGAACACGGCCACCGCTTGTCGGGGCTGACGATTGGGTTGCTCAGTATTGCCTTGGCGATCTTCGCTTGGTCGCTGCCGTGTGGCCGGGCCGCGAAGTGGCTCGCGACTGGGATCTTCGCCACGGTCTTCGTGCAGGGAATGCTGGGGGGTGCCCGTGTGCTGTTGGACAAAGAAACGCTTGCACTCGTGCATGGTGACTTCGCTGCGGTCGTGTTCAGTTTGATGGCGGTGTTTGTGTTGGTGACGAGTTGCGGTTGGGAGTTGCGCGAGAATTTGAGTTCGTCGGTTCAAGGTCGTTCGGCATTGAATTTGGCGGTGGTGACGTTGGTGCTGATTGCCGTGCAGTACTTCCTCGGCGGAGTCCTTCGGCACTTGAAACTCGGTTGGGCTTGGTCGCTACATCCGTGGTTTGCCCTTGCGCCGTTAGCCGCAGTCGTCGTGTTTACGTTGATTGCCAGTCGAACTGGTTCCGCGATGATTCAGCGTTGCGCGGCTGTGTTGATCTTGTTGTTGGTTTCGCAGGGATTGCTTGGTTTGGCCACTTGGTACGTGCGGTACGGAGTTCCTTCGTGGGGCATCGTGGCTCAGCAAGATTCATTGGCACAGGTCGTGGTTTGCTCGCTGCATAAAGTCGTTGGAATGCTGACGCTTATGGCCTCTGTGCTGTCTGTGGTTTGTGTTAGCTCAGTCTTGCCGGTGACGCCTCGTCGCGACTTGAGCGAACGGGCGGAGTTCGGTGGTTCAGTGATGGGAGTCGCGACATGAGTGCGATTGTTCCATCCTCAAAGACGCCGACGAATGTCGCTCAGCCCGCGAGCCTCAGATTGTCGAATCTGCTTGTTTCGCGAGCGGCCGATTACACCGAGATTGCCAAGCCACGCATTTCACTGATGGTGCTGCTCACGGTGACGGTCGGCTATTTTCTGAGTATTGAAGGGGACTGGAACGCGGCGACACTAGTTCATGCTTGGGTTGGCATTGCTCTCGTGGCGATGGGATCTTCGGCACTCAACCAGTGGATTGAACGTGAGACCGATGGGCGGATGCGGCGAACGATGAACCGTCCGCTGCCAGCGGGGCGGCTGTCTCCCGTGGAAGTGTTGACGTTGGGATTCGTTTGCGGAGGAGTTGGGACGGCTTACTTGGCGGCCTTCGTCAACGGGCCGACTGCGGCGATGACGGCTCTGACATTTGTGTTGTATGCGGGCGTTTATACGCCACTTAAGCGAGTGACTTCGTTGTGTACAGCGGTGGGGGCGATCCCCGGTGCGTTGCCCCCAGTACTGGGATGGCTCGCGGCGGGAGGTCGCTTGGAATGGTCGGCCGCGTCACTGTTTGGCGTGTTGTTTTTGTGGCAGTTCCCACATTTTCTAGCAATCGCGTGGCTGCACAAAGACGACTACTGCGCTGCGGGATTGAGAATGCTCCCGGCGGGACGGTCATTGCCACACGTGACCGGATTGTTGGCAGTCGGTTATGCCTTGGGATTGATTCCGGTTAGTCTCCTGCCTGCCTATTTCGGTTTGGCTGGACAGGCTTATTCGGCGACGGCAGTGGTGTTGGGAATGGTGTATCTTGCCGCCTCGATCCAATTTGCCTGCGATGAGACTCGCGAGAGTGCTCGACGGGTATTGTGGGTTTCGCTGGTATATCTCCCGTTGGTACTGCTCGTGCTAACGTGGGATCACCTGCGATTGCTGGGCTGGTTGCCGGGAGCATGATTGGCGTTGGTGTGGGTGATTGAGTGGTACGGCCATCACAACGATGGCGAGTAAGAGTAAAAACCTGAGTTTAGACGGCGGATGACAACGACATGACGCATTCCACACCGGCCCCCGCGTTGAAGATGGGCCTTCCGATTACGAACTCGAAGCTCGGCATGTGGCTCTTTCTGGGCACCGAGATCATGTTCTTCTCGGCCTTCATCGGTACGTACATCATTCTGAGAATAGGTTCGCCCGGTTGGCCGACCGACGTGCATGTGACTCACATTCAGATTTTTTGGGGCGGCCTCAACACGTTCGTGCTGATCCTGTCCAGCTACTTCGTGGTCGTTTCGCACGATGCCTTGCTGTGTAAGAAGTACCGCAAGGCGTGGAATTTTATGCTGTTCACTCTGCTGCTCGGGTTCGTGTTTCTCGGGATCAAGGGATGGGAGTACAAGGGGAAGTTCGATCACGACATTCTGCCGGGGCACATTCCCGAGAGCGATGGTCAGGCGATGGAGAAGGTGGTTCGTCAGTTCAGTTCCATCGTTGATGGACGTTACAAGGCGATGTACCCGACGCTGTCCAAGCGTGAAGACCAGAAGTCCGAGAACGATGCGGTCATCGCGAAACTCAAGGACAAGGCTGATGCGACTGTTGTAGAGAAGACGGAGTTGGCTGCGGCAGAAGCGATGAGTCAGCTTCACAGTGAACACATTAGCTTGAAGGAGCACGTTCGCGCGAACCTCTCGCTGAGCGTGCCTTATGCAAGCTTCGACGCGATCCGCAAAGAAGAGAA